>JASFGC010000130.1:0-9176 GCA_050123975.1 Syntrophobacterales bacterium
CGACCACACCCACGGCCACGGAGATCAAGGTGGCCTGCCAAGAGACCAGCAGGGCCACGCCCACATAGACGAGCATCTGGATAGCAAGCGCGACTATGGTGGCACCACGCTGGTAAGCTTTGGATGTTCGAGCGGTCTCGGAAAGCATGGCATTGAGGATGGTTCCGGTAGGCTGACGAAGAAAGTATTCCCAGCGGGCGACAAGGAGGGCACGGAGCAGCGCCAGACGCAGATCGGTGACCACATGGGCCACGGTGTATCCTACCCTCTTTTGGGCCACCAGCACCAAGCCGTTCTTCAATAAGATGGTGAGAACAAACACGGCTAGCAGAGTGCCAAGAGTGGGACTCAGTCCCAAGACGGCAAGGGTTTCTGTCACCGTTTTTTCCAGGCCGGAACCACTTGCGGCCGCAGCAGGTCCCCCACCGGCTTGGCTACCAACGACGGCTGAAACCAGGGGGAGCAAGGCGGAAAGGCCGACACCCTCCGCAATTCCCGCCAGCAGCAAGGCGAGGAGCATAATCACGCTATGCCAAGGATACTTGCGCGCTAAGGTAATCAGTAAACGCATATCGACAGGTCTCTATTAAACTCTCTTAAGCCGGGCCTCTTCGGGCTTAGTTCATACAATCCTTTTCATCTCGTCTAAGAAGCTTCGGCAACGCCCCGCAGAGAGCCAAAAGCCTCACAGATGCGCTCCACCTGCTCCGGAGTATGGCCAGCGCTCATGCTACAGCGGAGCAAAGGAGAATTATCAGGTGTTGCTGGGGGCAGAACCATGTTGACATATACCCCGCGTTCCAGAAGCCCAACCCAGAGGCCCAGAGCTTCCTCCTTGCTCCCCAGCCGAACGGCAACAATCGGGCTTGGCTCGGGGCCGAGAACGAATCCCATCTCTTTCAGCCGTTGATATAATCTGTGGGCGTTATCCCATAGTTGCTGGCGCAGTTCAGGACGAGCACGCAGAGCGGCCAGAGCAGCACGAGTTGAGGCAATGATCGAAGGGGAGGGTGATGCAGTAAATATGTATGGCCTGCTGGCGTAGCGAATCAACTCCAACTCGGGATGATTGCTTACACAGTAACCACCGATCGCGCCCAGGCTCTTGCTGAAGGTGCCGACGATGAAATCCACACTGTCCTCCACACCGGCCTCCTCTGCAAGGCCGCGGCCATGCTCACCCAGGACACCCACAGAATGTGCCTCGTCCACAAGCAGATAAGCACCATATTTATTTTTGACCGCCGCAATGTCCGCCAGAGGTGCGCGGTCTCCCAACATGCTGTAAATTCCTTCAACCAGGATGAGGGCATTCTCTGTTCGTTCGCCCAGTCGTTTCAACCTCTTTTCCAAATCATTTGCGTCATTGTGACGAAAACGTATAACGTCAGCGCCACCCAAGCGGCAGCCGTCATAGATACTTGCATGGCAGTCAGCATCCAGAAGAATGACATCTCCGGGACCAGCCAGGGCTGCCAGCACTCCCAGGTTGGCCACATACCCAGTGGAAAAAACTATGGTGCCACGGCAGCCGAAGAAATCAGCCAGATCGTTCTCCAGTGCCACATGGCTGGCATAGGTGCCGTTGGCCATTCTCGAGCCGGTGGTACCGGTTCCCTGATCATGAACAGCCTTGCAGGCTGCGTCGATACAGTCGGGATCAAATGTGAGCCCCAAATAGTTGTTGGTGCCGGCAAGGATGGTATGACGGCCATTTACCATAGCCTCGGTGGGCGAGATAATCTGCTCCATGACTACATTGATGGTATCGACTCCACTATCCGCCAATTCTTGGCGGGCCTCCACAAGATGCTGGAATTTATCAAAAATAGCCATTATTATCCTTCCTCTGTTAGCTGCTGGAGTTGGGTGGCAAAATCCTTGATCGTGCGCACGTTAGCGAGAATGTTCAACGGGATGGAGATATCGAAGTAGTCCTCTACCTCCTCCACCAAGGTCATCACCTTTAGGGAATCGAAGCCAAGATCAGCTACGAGATCCGTGTCCTCTTCCAGCGTATAACCTGGCTTGATGGATGGTTTCAACATCTCGTAAAGCTGGGCCAGGATCTCTTCGTAACCTTTCATTAGTTCTACCTTAACACCATTTTTCTGGTTGTGGGGATCCTAACAGCATCAGCCGCCAAGTCTCAAGGTACGCTGCAACCCCTCCTCGAGAGAAACTCGGGGCGTCCAGCCGGTCTCACGGGTAAGGTCATTGTTGTCGCATACCCAGTTCAAGTGGTTGAGCTCACGTACCTTTCCGGGTGTAAACATTGGCGCATATCCGAATATCTGTGCCGCTCCAAGGTTCAGACCGGCCAACAAACGGAGTATGCTCACCGGCACTTGTATGCGAAACACGTGCCGGTCATAGAGCCGGGCGACAGTATCTACCACGTCATCCCAAGAATAACCGTCTGGGTGCCCATCGTGCAATGCAAAAGCGCGTCGCTCTTTAGTCTCGGATCTAAGCCATTGCCCCACGGCTTCTGCCAGATCTTCCACATACAGTAATGAAAACCGTGCACTACGGGGACCGAGAACTGGAGCTATACCCTTTCCGATACAGTGAAAAAGGGGCAGTAATTCCTTGTCTCCTGGTCCATAGACAGCGGGAGGTCTAAGCACTGCCCAATTCATATCACCGGCAGCCGTGGCCAGAGTGTCCTCACCTTGCCGCTTACTGGCAGCATAAGGAGATAAGTGCGGCTCCCGTGCCGCCAGAGAGGATATCAACAAAAAACGTGGCATCTGGTGCTGCTCTCTAACGGCTTGCACCAGTCTTGCCACGCCATCTACATTCACGCCATCAAATTGCGCTTGAGTAGCACCCCGCACCGCTCCCGCGCAGTGCACTACGGTATAAACATTGTTTACCAGGCGGCGCAGGCTGTCAAAGTCTCCGAGGTCACCCTCTATCCACCGGATGGTGTTTTCGGAGTAACGATCACCGAGCGATGCGGGACGAACCAGCGCTCGAATCTGCCAGCCAATGGTTTCTAGTCGCCGCGCTAGGGCGCCGCCGATGAAACCCGTCGCCCCGGTCAGGGCTATTGTGCGCGACATTGAGCTGTTCCAGCAGGCATTAGCCTGAAAATTCCAAAATCACGTCAAACAGCAAAGCCATGTAAATCGCTTTGGCCACTCTCCGTGAAGACTTCGAACTAGACTGCTCGCTTACCTAGAGCCTGGGCAATGTGTGGAGTCGGGGCTTGCTTCAATTGTTGCCTGTCAACCCGTTTCAGAAAGTCCTGTCGTGCCCCGGAGCGAGACAACTTGCCGGAGGAAGTTCTGGGCAATGTGTGAGGAGGTACCAGCTCGATAAAACAATCGATGCCCAATTCCTGGCGAACCAGACCATGCAGCCGTTCCATCAGGCTGGCCCGTTTCAGTGCATCTGAGACGCGGCACTGGATCACTAAAACGGCCTTTTCTTCGCCGTCCGGCCCAGGAACTGAAAAAGCCGAGGCATCTCCTGTCCTTACTTCTGCCTGCTGCTCAGCCAGGTATTCGAGGTCCTGTGGCCATATATTTCGGCCATTAATGATGATCAAATCCTTCTCACGTCCCGTAATAACAAAGGAGTCTCCAATCCGGTAGCCCAGATCCCCGGTGTCGAGCCAGCCATCAGGCGACAGAACCTGTTGAGTTGCTTCCGGGTCGCCAAAATAGCCGGACATCACGCTTGGTCCCCGGACGAAAAGAGTCCCACAGCACCGTTCTGCCAAAGCTCGTCCGTGTTTGTCTCGAACCTCAACTTCATAGTCCGGCAACGGAACCCCGCAATTGACAAAATAGTTGGATCGAACAGCAGACCTGCCGTTGCCGCCGTTCACAGGCAGCGCCTCTTGGTGTTCAGCAAGATGCTCCCCATCCACGCAGTCCACCTCCAGCCCCTGGGCAAGAGGCGCAAAGCTCACTGCCAGGGAGCATTCCGCCATACCGTAGCAAGCAAGAAAAGCATTCTTGTCAAAATTGCTTGGTGCAAGCATTTCGGCGAACTGTGCCAAAGGTTCGGGTCGGATGGTTTCCGCCCCGACACCGGCCACACGCCAAGCGCTGAGGTCGAATTTGTCTGATTCTTCTTTGCGCAGACGACGCACGCACAACTCATAACCGAAAGGCGGGCTGAAAGAGAGTGTAGCCCGATTTTCCGTCATTAGCTTCAGCCAAACTCGGGGGCGCATGGCAAAATCTCGGGTGCTCAGGTAATCAACGGATAACTGGGACGCCAGCGGGGCCAACACCAGCCCAACAAGCCCCATATCATGATAGTAAGGAAGCCAGGAAACACAGCGATCTCCAGGTCGAATTTTGACGCCGTGCCTGATGATATCCGCCAGGTTGTTCAAGACTGTCTCTTGGGTGATGACCACTCCGCGGGGGAACCGGGTACTACCCGAAGTATACTGCAGGTAGGCTATCTCCTTGGGCTGGAGTGGGTGTAGTTCAGTTCTCTGTTCCGGTAACTCGGCAAAGGCTTCTGGACCGCCAGCAAACCGCAAGTTCAATCCCTCTGCAGCTTCGGAGAGAAAGGGGAGAAAATCTTCTGGGGCCATGGCGACTTCCGCCTGGCAGATGGTCAGTAATCTTCGCAACTGCTCCACGTAGGCCTGGTGACCGCCTAAATGGATTGAGGCCGTAAGCGGTACAGGTATCAGCCCAGCGTATTGGCAGGCAAAGAAGAAGCGAGGGAAGTCCGGGGTTGTATCGGCGACGAGGGCGACACGCGCGCCACGTTCTAGACCTAAACTGTGGAGACGGCGCGCCAGCGTTTGCGCTTGTTCCTGCAATTTTGCATATGGCAGCACACTGTGTAGTTTACCCGTGCCGGTGTAGAAATTGAATCCGGTCTCACCCTGGGCCGCATAGTCCAACGCTTCTGCTAGAGTGGAGAAATCTGCAAGCCGTAACGGCACGTTGTTCCGGGTTGGCGTAACCTTCATTGCCTCGATAGCCTCCATGTTCTTATCAATTATCTCTCCGAAAAGCGTTCAGTACGGTGCGTAGCGGTCTATGATCAACGAAATTTGGTGTCCAACTTCGAGTCTAGCTTTCTCCCACTGCGTGTCAGAGAGTTTATTGCTAAAAACCAGTAACTTCTACCTGATTGATGACGGTATGTCAAACTAATACATATCCCATACTCGCCACCATACAGACGAACCTATTCGCGGCCATCTGCGCTACGAACACTTTGCTGATGTGGCTGTATGAAAAATCTTCTTGAAGATATGCTACCAAAGCAATAAGCGTGCCGATTGTTCTGGATCCAAAGGCCAATACGATTCAGTATTTGCTGGTAGCTGTATATATCTGTAATTCAAATAAAAAATCTATAGCAACCAACGAAAATCCGGACCAATTTCAATAGATGCTAGGGTACGGCCGAAAACGACTCCATGGGCTTGTGTTGCGGAAAAGATACAGTTAGTCCGGAAAGTATGGGCTTTTAGTCACTATGGGAATGAGGCCAAAACACCGCTCTGTTCTCGCCACTGCCCAGATTTCCTGGAGCGCTACAACAGGGCGCTATTATGGCACAGATTGAGCTTCAACAAATAGACGCTGCCACTAGAAGGGCAGTGTTCTGGTTTCGCCAAAACAGAAAATCAGTTATATTGCTCGGACAACAAGCTCGGCTATTCATGAAACATCCGAGCTAGGTTCCCTTTCTAACTGGTGAATTATTATGGCAGCTGTTCGGATCTTTATGCCATGAAGTCGATACTGCAGCGGTTTTCGGGCCAACAACAGACCCATGAGGGGCCTTTGCGAGTCGTACCAGTGGAAGGGCGGCGCGGGTTGCGCCGGTTTATCCGCTTACCCTGGTCTCTTTACCGAGACGATCCGGCCTGGGTACCGCCGCTGCTCATGGAACGACATGAGCACCTTTCCAGCCGCAATCCTTTCTTTGAGCACGCAAAATGGAAGTTCTGGCTCGCTTACCGTGGTGCGACACCGGTGGGCCGTATCAGTGCTCAGGTCGACCAACTTCATCTCAAACGTTATGAAGACGCCACCGGCTTTTTCGGGTTATTGGAAGCTGAGGACAAGGCCGAGACGTTCCGGGTCTTGATGAATACTGCCGAGACCTGGCTGCGCGATCAGGGTATGCGCCGGGTTTGTGGCCCCTTTAACCTGTCCATAAACCAGGAATGCGGCTTGCTTGTGGAGGGCTTTGACACCCCTCCCATGGTGATGATGGGACATGCTCGTCCGTACTACAGTGCCAGGGTCGAAGAGAACGGCTACAGGAAAGAGAAAGACCTTCTAGCTTATCACATAGACTCCGATTTCGAACTGACAAGAGCAATGCGGGTGATCATCAAACGGGCGAAAAAACGCGTGCACATCAGGCCGATACGGAGATCCATTTTCAAGGAAGAACTGCAAATTTTAAAGGACATTTTTGAGGATGCCTGGTCGCAAAACTGGGGCTTTGTTCCTTTTACCAAGGCGGAATTTGAACATATGGGAAAGAGCTTCAAACGTTTGGTGCCTGAGGACCAGGTTCAGATTGCAGAGGTGGATGGAGTCCCCGCAGCCTTTATGGTCGCAGTGCCAAATGTCAATGAAGCTATAAAGGATCTTAACGGTAAACTTTTCCCCTTGGGCTGGCTCAAGTTGCTCTGGCGTCTTAAAGTGGCTTACCCTACATCAGAACGTGTTGCTCTGATGGGCGTGCGCCAACGTTACCAGAACAGCAGGTTGGCCGCTGCGCTAGCTGTGATGGTCGTAGAGGCCGCGCGTCCACCAGCAGTGAAGCGAGGCGTGCTTTCAGCGGAAATGTCCTGGATTCTTGAGGACAACGTGGGCATGAGAAGCATCATTGATGCTCTCGGAGGTCTCTTATATAAGCGATATCGCATTTACGGCAAGGAATTGGCATGAGCACTAAGCCCGGATATTTCATGAATGACCTGCTGCGACCACGGATATGGCCGTCCTTCCTGGCGTCCTCGAGTGTCGGCTCCTGCGACGTACCGGTCAGGTACGGAAACCGACACCCTGCGGTTGCCCGGTGGCACACCCATCTTCGTGGTCTCGCGACAGCAATCCATGAAATATCCGGGCTAAGCCTGGCCGTTAATATTAGCGCCGTCGCTCTCGAGTTGGTGTTGGCAGAGGCAGAGCGATTATATGGAGAAGCCAAGAACAGTCTTTAGTGCAGTGGTACTTGCCGGGGACCGCAGGCCCAGCGATCCAGTGGCCGAGGCTGCCGGTGTCACCTGTAAAGCGCTTATACCTGTTGGGGGTAGGCCCATGGTTCTGCGCGTGCTCGATGCCCTGGAGGCAGCTCAGGAGATAGGACCCGTTGTACTGTGCGGTCCCCATCGGGCCGCAATAGATCAAGAGGAAGAACTTCGGGCCCGCATCGATTCAGCCAGGGTTCGGTGGGTTGAAAGCAAAGCCACTCCCAGTTCCAGTACATTTCAGGTGCTAAAATCGCTGCCTGATGATATCCCCGTGCTGGTAACCACAGCCGATCACGCTCTTCTCAGTGGGCGGATGGCAGATTTCTTTTGTAGCGAGGCTCGATCCAGTGGTGACGATCTAGTGGTGGGGCTGGCCTCGTATCAATCTGTAATTGCGGCATATCCTCACACCAAAAGGACTGCAATTCATCTGCGGGACGATGCATATTGTTCATGTAATCTTTTCGCCTTCTTAACGCCCCAGGCCCGGGATGTTGCCCGTTTCTGGCAAAGAGTCGAGAGCCAACGCAAAAAGACATTACGGCTGATCAATGCCTTTGGCTGGCTGGCTGTTTTGAGCTATTTGCTGAGAAGAGCCTCCCTGGAGCGGGGGTTGGAACTGATTTCGCAACGTTTGGGACTCAGGGCAGGAGCTGTCATCATGCCTTTCCCTGAAGCTGCCGTTGATGTGGATACCGTCAGCGACTGGGAGCTGGTCGAATCTATTGTGGCCAATCGAACTGTTTAAGTGTGCTAGATACGTTCCATGATCATAGACCGCTATCTCATAGGTGAAATAAGCAAGCCCCTGGTAGTCATATGCACTATCTTGGTGGTTATTTTTGCAAGCTACGAGGCAGCCCAGTACTTGGCCGCTGCCGCCGCCGGTCTGCTATCAGGGAAGACGGTCGTCTATCTAATCCTACTGAAGGTGGCCATCGGTTTAGAGGTGCTGCTACCCACTACCTTGTACTTCTCTGTTGTGGTTGCTCTGGGCCGAATGTACACAGACTCCGAGATCACAGCCCTGTCCGCTTGCGGTGTGAGTATAG
This sequence comes from Syntrophobacterales bacterium, assembly GCA_050123975.1. Lineage (GTDB taxonomy): Bacteria > Desulfobacterota > Syntrophobacteria > BM002 > BM002 > BM002. The sequence continues at coordinate 8,254 of JASFGC010000130.1, forward strand.
CCCGGGTGGTGCGAGCCGTCTTCTTTGTAGCCCTGCCTCTGGCGGTCTTGGTTGCAAGTTTGTCGTTGTACGTCCGACCGTGGGCATACGAGAAAGGCTACTTGCTCAAGGCACAGGCAAAAGCGGAATTGGATATAAGCCGATGGAAAGCAGGGAATTTCTACCGAGTTCGACGAATGAACCGCATCATTTTTGCGGAAGAGATCGATCATGAAAACAATCGAGCAGAGAGAATCTTCGTGCATAGCGACCTTGGAGACAGAGTGCAGGTTATCTACGCCAAGCAGGTCTATCAACATGTGGACGAAAAGAGCGGTAAGCAGGTACTGGTCTTTTTGGACGGGTATTTGTACGAACTCTCTCGCCTAGGGGATAAGGGCCACATTATGAAATTTGAACAGTCCACCATGGCGTTAGAACCACCGGAGATAAAACCACTGGAATATAAGCGCAGAGCTGCTTCCACCATGCGGCTGCTCCGCTCCGAAAAGGCCAGAGACGTGGCGGAATTGCAGTGGAGATTATCCACACCCCTGGCCACAATCCTTCTGGCACTACTGGGGGTGCCTTTGAGTCGAACGGCCCCACGCCAGGGCAAATATGCCAGAATGGGGACGGCAGTTTTGATCTACGCGGTCTACTACAACACCAGTGCGATGGCCAAGAAATGGGTAGACCAAGGTGTGGTGGGATCAGTGCCCGGTATGTGGTGGGTAAATATCTTGCTGGCCAGCCTGATACTGATCTTGCTATTGCAGCCCAACTTTGTCTCTCGGTGGCGTAGCAGGTAGTCGGACAACTGGGACATCTATGAAGACACTTGATCGTTACATCGGTGTTCGTTTCATCCAATGTTTCTTGCTGGTAATTTTTATACTCGTCTCCTTGTTCAGCTTTCTGGAATTGGTAGCGCAGCTCGATGA
>JASFGC010000131.1:0-9169 GCA_050123975.1 Syntrophobacterales bacterium
CTGGCAACTTTTAAGCTTGCTGCGAAGTTCTTTAAAGTTGAATAAAGAATCTCGTCATTCAACTTCTCTTCCACTTTATGCTTTAGTTCTTTCATTGCACCACCTAGGCCGCTAAGCGCAAAGAGCAGAGCGCAGAGCGTTTCAATTTCGAAATCCGCAATCCGCAATCCGCAATCCGAAATAATCCAACGCTCTGCGCTCTGCGCCTTGCTTTAACACCTTTACATGTCTTCGACAATGATAACCTGCATTTCTCGTGGGCCATGGACACCGATAGTGAGTACCCGCTCAATGTCAGCGGTCCTGCTTGCCCCACTTATAAATGCGAGGTAACCATGCTCTTTCTCTGAACACTCTTCTAAAAAATCCACTATATCTTCGAGTTTTTCTTTGATCCGGGAGGCTTCCACCAGAACGGTTAGTTTTTCTGCCAGACAGGTGGCAAGCCGAAATTTTTCGTCTGCACTGTCAAGCACCACAGTCCCGGTTTCAGCGATACCGTAGTCCGCCTCGACAACAGCTTCGTCTATCCCTTTTTCGTCAATATCCGGCTGTAGTGGTGCCAAACCGAAGCGATGGGCTTTGACGTAGCGCTTTTGTGCTGCTCCTTTTTTCAGCTCCTGCTCGATCTCCGCTGCCGGTATGATCGTATTTACGTTTCCCACACGTTCGCTATAGGAAATAAAACGGTCGATACGGTCCATGCCCTTCCCCCTTTAAAAGAGGTGATCTTATTGATGGTTGTAATAATTGCTTCTATTGGATGCAGAGCAGGATAGGAGAAATCATTCTAGAGTGTCAACACCTTAACCAATTGGGAGTAGATTTAAATGAGTGCAAAGGGTTTCAGGTTGTACGTGGCAACCAGTCAACATAGAGAAACCATAGCGCCACATGTTGACTAAGTCCAGATTATGTGACCTGGGTTTTTTCCTCTATCAGCCTTCTGACATTTTCCGCCCAAGCCTCGGCGCGTTATCTGCTCAACGAGAGTTTCGCACAATGCGCAGAAGGTTCTCTGCACCTGCCTTAGACAAACCGAGACCATCCAACTCCGCCTGCAGTTGTTTTAAGCTGCCGTGCCCACCAAGGTAGCCGTTTACCCGAGTTGCAGCAGTTGAATTCACAAAATCTTCGTTGGCAGAGTAGATTGTTTTGAACTCTCTCATAAGATTCCGATTGAGCTGCAATTGATACTTCTGGTGATAGAGCTCGGCCAGATAGAACTCTGAGTAGGGTATGATCTCAGTATGGACCTTGGCATCTGTCTTGGCTGCGATATGGTCTCTACTTTCCAGGGCCAAGTCTTTTTGTTCATCATTATGATAGAACACCGCCATCTTGTATTGCCTCGACCAAGGACGCCGAGCCGGATTATGGCTGCGCCAGAAGACATCCAGGAGTTCCTTGTACGAGATCCTGGCAGGATCATAATCAATCTGGATTGTCTCGGTATGATCACCGAGGTTGTAATATGTGGGGTCCTTTGTGGTACCACCCGCATAGCCAACGCGGGTTCGAATGACACCATCGATGCTCCCAAACTGGGCATCTGGCCCCCAGAATCAACCCAGTGCAAAGGTCGCGGTTTCCGTATTATGTGGTGCTTCGAGGTCTATGGGGGGAATAGCCAGATCTCGGCGAGAATAGCCTTTTGCCAGTTCCATATCGTTCCTCTCTTTCGTAGTTCGCCACGTTTGATTTGAGCTGTCACAGCCATGAAGAATAGGGCCGCCGCCCAGAACCGTAACTGCAAGCAAGGTCACGAGGGCCCAAGGACGAATGTGTCCAATTTTATGTTTTTTCTTCGGCGCCATTTCCATCCTACTCGTCGTTGCTTGGCACAAACTTCAGTGCCAGTGAATTAATGCAGTAGCGTAGACCTGTGGGAGGCGGACCATCGTTGAAAACGTGTCCAAGATGTCCGTCACATCGGCTGCACAACACCTCAGTCCTTTTCATGAAAAAGCTGTTATCCGCTTCTGTTCTAATACTTTTCTGGGAAATCGGCTCCCAGAAGCTGGGCCAGCCCGTGCCGGAGTCAAACTTGGTATCCGAGCTGAATAGCTGGTTATCGCATCCCACACACTGATAGATGCCTTTCCCTTTGAAATTGTGGTATTTGCCACTAAACGGTGGCTCGGTGCCTTTTCTCCTGGTAATCTTGAATTGCTCCGGGGTAAGTATCCGGCGCCATTCTTCATCACTTTTTACAACTTTATCAGTCACATCCAGCTCCTTATTCTCGGTAGGCTCGGAGGAGTTTTTTGCCAGTGTCATTGAAAAATGTTCGCGGACAAACCCCCAAGCCCACGCTGGGAATCCTAAAAGCAGAGCAAAGACGCCAAACTGCTTCAGGAAAAACCTCCGGCCAGACCGGTTATCTGCACCTGGTGATGGTGATTTCATAACTATCTCCTTTCCACCGTGGTGGATTATCGACCTGTGTTCTTTGTTGGTATGATAATCATTAGTAGGGAAAGAGTCCAAACCATTACAGATAAACGTGTTGATTGTGAGTTGCTGAAAAACTTTTGTTTCTTGGAATCTCCTGGTTTATGGATTATAAACGGGAATGAGGTCAATTCCGTCCCCGGTCTTTTTCTTAAGAAACGAGTGTGAGAAAATTGAAAGGTTCGGATCTGCAACGGTAGGGTAGAGACTTCTTGAAAATCTGATCCCCGGAGAGATTCCTGCAGAGATTGAAACGACCGCTGGAATGCCAAGTCTAGCTACTGACAAAAAAGTCATATCCTGGGCCCTTTACGATTGGGCCAATTCCGCTTTTGCCACCACCGTAATGGCAGGCTTCTTTCCCATATTCTTCAAAGAGTACTGGAATGTGGGCGTTGAGGCCACTACCAGTACCTTTCGCCTGGGACTAGCCAATTCCATAGCCAGCCTCATTGTTGTCGCCATGGCACCGTTGCTTGGAGCAATAGGCGATCAGGGCGGAGTACGGAAAAAATTCCTCCTCTTTTTTGCCGCCATGGGCGTAGTCATGACCGGCAGCCTTTTTTTCGTGACCCGGGGAGCCTGGCACATTGCCGCGCTCATTTACATCGTGGGAATCATCGGCTTTTCCGGTGGTAATGTGTTCTATGACTCACTCCTGATTAGCGTTGCTCCCTCCGGCAAAGAGGATATGGTTTCAGCTCTGGGCTTTGGCCTGGGTTATTTGGGTGGTGGGCTGCTATTCGCTTTCAACGTCCTCATGACCTTAAAGCCCGCTTGGTTTGGCCTGACTGATGTCGGTACAGCGGTGCGCATCTCATTCCTCAGCGTCGCTATCTGGTGGGCCATCTTCTCCCTGCCGGTAATGATCTGGGTGAAGGAACCACCGACCCTTGGCAAAACAAGTGGCTGGAAAATGGTTGGCAGTGGTTTCCTGCAGCTGAAAACAACCTTTGCTGAGATTCGCACCCTGAAGGTAGTGTTCTTTTTTCTCATAGCGTATTGGCTTTACATAGATGGGGTTGACACCATCGTCAGAATGGCGGTGGATTACGGCATGTCCCTGGGCTTTCCTGCTGACAGCCTCATCGTGGCCCTGCTCATCGTGCAATTTGTTGGCTTTCCTGCCGCCATCTTCTTCGGCAAACTCGGCGAGAAACTGGGCACCAAGACTTCCATACTACTTGGCATTGGGGTCTACGTCGGGGTCACTGTATGGGGCAGATTCATGGACAGTCCAGGCGAGTTTTATGCACTGGCGGTGGTCATCGGTCTGGTTCAGGGCGGTGTACAGTCCTTGAGCCGCGCCTTTTATTCTCGCATCATCCCCGCCAATAGGGCGGCTGAGTTCTTCGGATTCTATAATATGCTGGGCAAATTTGCCGCTGTGATCGGTCCCGTACTGATGGGTTTAGTGGGCGTTCTCACCGGCAATCCGCGGCATTCAATCTTAGCCATCGCAGTACTTTTTCTCGGTGGGGGAATCATTCTCTACTTTGTGGACGAAAAGGAAGGTATGCGAATTGCCCGGGAGTTTGAGGCGAGAGGATTGACAGAGAAAGGGGAAAAGACAAGCTAAATATTTTTTCTCAGCTATCAGTGCAAATCCATTACTCCGTGCGCTATGCTCTATGCTTCTCACACCTTGAAATCCCCCACTGGATAGACGTCCAGCTCATACTCGACTATCTTCTTTAACATCTCAAAAAAGCTAATACCGACAGAGTCAGTCAACCGAATTTTGTTGTCAGCACCGGGCCAAGCAGAAGGTACACAGGCTGCATCGCTCTTGTCGATGAGCTCTTCTGGGGCGTAGAAATAAAGACCCAACTCATATTCGAAAAGGGAAACCCGCACCAAGAATCGTTCGTCAGCAGAAACAAAACGAAGAAGGTCGCCCCGATACATATTCGAGAAATCCACCGCTTCCGGTTCCAGCAGATAAAAGAGACGATACATCCCTCTCGGGGTATCCTCGGCTTTGTAACTGCCGCAGTCGTGGTAATCACCCTCGGGAGAGGTGGCGAGCTTGACGCTCTTTCGAAAGAGTTCTTCGATACCCTCGGCATCATTTTTTTGCCAATGTTTGTCCCAATCAAATTGTGGCGACAGCATCTCGAGTAGTTTTTTTATGTCCTCTTTCACTACATCCTCCGGATTCTCACCTCCCCACCTCATCGATGTTTTTCATAAACTACAGAAGAGGTCAGATTCTCTGTTTTGGATTCTGCCATAGGGATTCGAATGATGCCAAAAAACTCAGGGGAAAAACCGCTTAGGGCAAGCAACGGAAAGGTGGGCAGATCTCGTCATCGGCTGTTGTCAAAAATTGACATCTGCCCCCTCAGTACTAAAGCTCGACATATTCACCTGGCTTGAGTACTGCCACCTGGGTCGAAGTCTCCTGTTCCACTCGACTTTTCCAAACGGCAGGATCCTGCTTGATCATGTCAAAGGTGTCGTAGTGGATGGGAAGCACCTTTTTCGGTTCAATGAGTTTTACCGCCCTGAGGCCATCCTCAGGGCCCATGGTGAAATTGTCTCCAATGGGCAATATGGCTAGGTCAATTCCCTCCTCCCCGATCAGTTTCATGTCGTAAAAAAGGCCGGTATCACAGGCATGATATATCTTCTTTTCCTGTACATAGAAGAGAAAACCGCAAGGATTGCCACCGTATGAACCATCCGGAAGGGCTGAACCGTGATGGGCAATGGTCAGCTTAACCCTCCCCCACGGATAGTCGAATCCACCTCCAATGTGTTGTGGATGCCCGTTTTCGACCCCCTGATTCAGCAACCAATTATGTATTTCGAAGTTGGAAATCACCGTGGCTCCAGTCCTCTTGGCAATATCTACGGTATCCCCCACATGATCGCCGTGACCATGGGAGACAAAGATAAAATCGGCCGGGATTTCATCTGGCTTGACTGGTGCCAAAGGATTACCGCTGATGAAGGGATCCACCAGGAGATTCGTACCTTCCGTTTCAATCAAGACACAGGCGTGGCTGTACCAGGTTACTGTAACGCTCATTTTACCCTCCTTTTTCTCAACGCGGGGTCAAAGCTAAAATTGATCCGTCCTGAGCATGACGAGAGTGCATGCTCTGAGCACGGCTATACCCTTGCCATTCAACTCCTCCTCGAGTTCGTCTGATTCTGTCCCCGGATTCATAATAACCCTATCTGGACCTAAATTGATCATGTCTTGCAGCAGTTCTTTCCCTCGCTCTGGATCAACATAGAGGGTAAGAGTGTTCACCGGAACCGTGATGCCAATCAAGGTAGAAACTGCAGGCACCCCTGCAATCTTTTTGAGCAAGGGATGAATGGGAATGACTCGATGGCCATGTTCCACGAGAGCACGGACTGCCTGGTTGGAGTAGCGCTCTGGTTTGGGACTGGCTCCCAGTACAACGACGGTCTCATTTGCAGGCATTATTTTGGGGTTGTACTCATTACTCTGAGATTAGAGATTTTGATTGCACAGAACTCTTTACTTTTACCTTAGAAAACTCAATTTTTCAAAACAAAAGATCTGCAAGACTTCCCCCAAAAATGTTATGAGCGACTCAGGCCAAATGGGAAGGCTACTCCACAACGAGCAATTGAACCCCGCTAAAGCGGGATTCGAAATGGAAGGAAGGTTCCAATGTTATTGTAGTTCGCTCGCTCACCCCAGTCCGCCTTTGCGGACTGGGGTTGCACTCGCTGCAGCATTTTCGCACCATCTTATGGCAGTGTCCCTTGTGCGAAAGCACCAAATCTTCATGCTGGCTCCAGCCAAGCTGAGATGCGTAAAAAGTGGAGGCTCAGATGCTCGTTGTTTTGCAGCCTCCCCCTTTGGCCTTCCTGGTGTTTCTTCTCAGTGACTGGTGAGAGGCCTGTGCCACTTCCGCAGCTGTGGGTGGGGGAGCCCCTGGCCCCGTTCTGCAGGAACGGGGAACAGAGAGGGGGTGCCTTCCCCCGCACACAGCTGCGCCTGAAGTGACCAGGCCGGAGCCTCGGAACGACAGAAGAAACACCAGGAAGACATTTTCACGTTCAAATGAAACCTCAACTCGCACATAGCTTCAATCTCTAAACATCAACCATCCATTTTTGGGGGAAGCCCTGAAAAGATCTGCCACTTTGTATCATCCCATGGTATGGAAGTTGCTTTTATCTCGGAGGGAGACATAAAAATGGCTAGCCCGGATGATTGATGAATCTGTGTCGCGAGACCGTGAAGATGACCGTGCCACCTGGCAACCACAGGGCCTCGAATCCGAGGCGTACTTGAATAGTACGTCGCAGGTTTCGAGGCCCGAGGACGGCAGGAAGGACGGGCATATCCACGGTCGTAGCAACCGATTTATGAATTATTCGGGCTGTGGTGGACAAACCTTTCAACGAAAGCAGTCAGCTGGTTGACAACCATTGCCTCTCATTGAGGTCGAAGCTGAGCCTCAAAGCGTACAGTACGATTTTGGATACGGAAAAGGTCACTTAAAGTGATTCGTTCTTCTTTACCATCTTTTGGTAGTTCTCGATTACAGGTTTTTCTTCTGGGAGTGGTAGCCTTTTTATTGACCCTCAATCTGGTGGTTATGACCCTTAGATCTTCTCTCTCCACCGCCGAAGAGCCCACAACCCCTGGAGTTTTACCCGATTTCTTTCTCCCAGGGTCAATCAGCCTGTGTGATGAACCCATGCCTCTGGAAAACCGTCGAGTTCTGGAGATGCTGGATCGAGAATTCACCATTGCTGTCTGGGATCGGGCCCAGGTATTTCTGTGGCTCAAGAGGGCTGGGCGCTATTTCCCATACATTGAGGAGAAACTGGCCGAAGCTGATATGCCCGATGACCTCAAGTACATGGCTGTGGCGGAAAGCGCTCTCATTACCGATATCAAATCGAGGAAGAGAGCGACAGGACTCTGGCAATTCATGTCTCGTACCGGTAGACGGTATGGTCTGCGGAAAAACCGCATAATAGATGAACGGTTAGATTTTGAACAATCGACTGAAGCAGCCGTCAAATATCTCAGGCGGCTGCACGACGAATTCGGTAATTGGACGTTAGCCCTCGCCGCTTACAATTGTGGCGATGCCTCTCTCAAGAGGGAAATACGGCGACAAAAGGTCAAAGATTTTTATCGGCTCGATCTGCCAGTGGAAACAGAACGATATGTTTTTCGCATCGTTGCCATTAAGATTATTATGGAAAACCCGAAACAGTATGGTTTCAGCCTACCCACGGAGCAAATTTACCCGCCGAATTGGTACGATTCAGTCCCGGTCAAAATCAGCCGTAATTTGAATTTAACAGATCTGGCCCTGGCCTTGGATACAGACTTCAAGGTTTTAAAAGAACTCAATCCGCAATTCCGCAGAAACTATGTGCCCAAGGGAAACTACGAGATTAAGGTTCCTCCCGGCTTTGGTCCTAAGGTAGTTGTCGCCTTACAAAAACTTGGTACAGGTGGATCGGGAGGGAAAAAAAATTTATCTGAAAGCTATTATGTGGTGCAAAGGGGTGATACCCTGGGCCTTATTGCCAAGCAAACGGGCGTCTCCATAGCCAGCCTGAGGAAATACAACGATATCCAGGGGTCCACCATATGGGCAGGACAAACACTGCGGCTTAGCCCTTAACGTGGAGCCACATCTTCAGAAGGAAGAATACTCAGCCTGAGGATAGAATGTAAGATGTGACCCACGCTGTGGACTATACTTTGGTGTTACGGAGCTATTTATTGCTCTGTTTTTTTGGATTTTTTCGCCTCCGGCTTTGGCTCACCCCTCCCTTTCTTTTGCAAGGGCAAACAACCACATCCACATTCATTTTGCTTTTTTTTGGCCATCGTGATCACCTCCTTTGCCTGAGTGTCCTGTAAAGTAATTCAGTAAATACTAAAATACTTGAAAAAAAAAGAGACGAGTCCGGACTATCACTCTTTCCCTATTTCCTCAATTCTCGCTCTCACTCTCTGGAGCTCTGCCTCGAGTTCCTCTTCATATGTGCGGAGAAGATCAACCTTATCCTTGGCCCCATTAAGCTCAGCTTCAGAAAATCCCCCGGTTCCCTTGCAGCCGCAGGTACAGACCTGGGCGAGCAATTCCCCACACTTTTCGAGAGCAACCGGATCTATCTGGTATGGTATCCAGTAGCCCTTGCGCTCATTTCTTACCAGTCCAGCGTGCTTGAGAATCTTGAGGTGCTGCGAAACGGCGGAAGGGGTGATCCCGAGGCTCTTCGACATCTCATTGACCCCGAGAGGACCTCTTTGCTTCAGGAGTTCGATAATTCTGATGCGGGAATCAACTCCCAAAACTTTAAATAATTCCGCCTGGTTAGTTTCCATCTGGGCCTCTTATTTTAGTATTTACTTAAATACTATAACAGTTTCGTACCCAGGTCAACTGTTTTTTTCGACTTGGAAATCAAAGAATCCGGACCCAAAGGACCCGGCTTTAGACTGCCCCCTGAGGGGGCTTCCATACCCTTTCCCCCTTGCGCCAGTCCGCTGGAGTGATGGAGTGGTGGAGTAATGCAGTAATGCAAGAACCAATTCAAATTAAATTCGGGCTTTTGTTTTTGCCAACACTTTAGTACTCCAATACTCCAATACTCCAAAAGTGTTCGCACTTGTACCGGCAGAGCCATTGTATTCTGACCTGGCTTCAAGGACCAGGTTTTCGATGCTGAATAAATAGAGCTGATTGCTGGCGAG
>JASFGC010000132.1:0-9125 GCA_050123975.1 Syntrophobacterales bacterium
CGAGGCGGTGTCAAAGTTGGGACTTTTCCAGGGCTTGTGGTAGTAACCCGACTTATTGGTGGCAAGAATCCGCACTACCTGCGTGTCAATCCGGGAGTTGGGTTGCCTGCCATAGCAAAGAGAGCCAAGGAGGAAGAAAGTCAGTGTAAGCAAGATAGAAATAGTCCTGTACTGCATTCTTAGAGGCTCCTTTCATAATTTACTCTTTCTAGAAGAATACCAAAAGTACGATAATTTGTAATATCCAAATACTCCTATGTATTTAGTTTCGCACAATAGCTACATGCCCCCTCTCTCCTCAAAAGACTGGGTGGCAATGTGTCATCCCGGCCAAGTCCGGCAACGGCGGACGTGAGCCGGGATCCAGAAAGAATCTGATTATATGAACCTACACTGGATTCCGGATCTCGTCCGCTTAGGCGGCCTCGTCCGGAATGACGGATTCGACGAATTGTGACATAGTTTCCAAGGGAAGAACAGGTTTTTGAGGGATTGAGTTAATTGTCGTTTTAGGTATTGAGGGATTACAACGCTTGTCACTCATCAATGTCGGCAAAAATCTTGACAGTATCTTCATACCGTGCTATCAGTTTAGCCTGACTGAGCGCTCGTTCAGTGAAGGCATAGAGCATGGAGCATGGAGCATAGAGTAGAAAAAATTTAATGTATTACTCTATGCCCTTTGCCCTATGCCCTATGCTATGATGCTTCAAAAAACGATGAAAAAAAGAGGAGATTAGTATGAGAGAAGCGGTCATCGTGAGCGCTGTGCGTACTCCCATAGGCAACTTCAATGGTACGTTGAGTGCTTTTGGTGCGACCCAATTGGGTGCACTTGTGATCGAGGAGGCGATAAAACGAGCCGGGATCGCCAAGGAAGATGTCAATGAGGTAAACATGGGGATCGTCCTGCCCTGCGGCTATGGCCAAAATCCGGCACGACAGGCCGCGATTAAGGCTGGTTTACCTTGGGAAGCGGAGAGTCTCACCATCAACAAAGTCTGTGGTTCTGGTCTGAAAGCTGTGATGCTGGCAGCCCAAGCCATCCAAATAGGTGATGCCGACGTGGCAGTTGCCGGGGGCATGGAGAGCATGAGTCAGGCACCATATTATCTTGAAAAGGCGCGATTCGGTTACCGCCTCGGCAATGCTACCCTTCATGACCATATGTTGCATGACGGTTTGTGGGATATCGTCAATGATTTCCACATGGGCATGTCCAATGAACTCTGTTCGGAAAAATATAATGCCAGCCGGGAGGATCAGGACCGATACGCGGAAGAATCTTACCGACGTGCCCTAGCCGCCATTGCGGCTGGCAAATTTCAAGACGAAATCGTGCCTGTTTCAATACCGCAAAAGAAAGGAGACCCTATTCTGTTCAGCCAGGATGAATGCCCCAGGGAAACTTCCTACGAAAGTCTTGCCCGTTTGAAACCAGTTTTCAAAGAAGGTGGAGTCACCACCCCGGGCAATGCTTCAATCATTAGCGACGGTGCTGCCGCCGTGGTAGTGATGGCACGAGAAAAGGCCGAAGCTTTAGGCTGCCAAGTCTTGGCGACCATTGGCGCTCAAGCCTCTGCGGGAATCGATGCCAAGTACCTGCTTGTTGCCCCAATCCTGAGCATTCCAAAATGTCTCAACAAAGAAGGTATCAGCCAGGAAGATGTAAATCTCTTCGAAATTAATGAGGCCTTCAGCGGCTCCACCGTAGCGGTTTTGAAGGAGCTGCAGTTGGATCCGGCCAAAGTGAACGTAAACGGTGGTAGTGTGGCCCTGGGACACCCCATTGGTGCGAGCGGTAGCAGAGTACTTGTCACCCTGCTTCATGAAATGATCAAACAAGACAAAAAAACAGGATTAGCCTCCCTTTGCCTCGGCGGTGGCGAGTCGGTGGCCATGGTAGTGAAAAGATAGAAATTCGAAATTCGAATATCGAAATCCGAAACAATTTTCAAATTTTCAAAATCCGAATGACCAAAACTCAGATTCCTTATCTCAATCATCATTGTTTTGAACATTGAAAAATTTGAATTTCGAATTTGTTTCGTGCTTCGTGCTTCGGATTTCGGATTTGAGACTGCCGTTTAGGATTTAAACCAACTTTAAAGTAACGAGGTGGGAGAATTGACTATGGAGGTACAGACTCTGGGCGTCGTGGGTGCTGGTCTCATGGGAAATGGTATTGCTCAGGTTGCGGCCATGAGCGGCCTGCAGGTCATAATGAGCGACATTCAGGACGAGTTTGTCCAGCGAGGTTTGGAAAACATCAACAAAGTCTTGAGTCGCAGTGTGGATAAAGAGAAAATAAGCGGCGAGGAAAAAGACGCCATCTTGGCCCGAATCAAGACTACCGTTGACAACAACGACATGTCAGCGGCTGACTTCGTTGTAGAAGCTGCAACGGAAAACGAACCCCTGAAATTCCAGATTTTCAGAGATCTTGATGAAATCTGCCGGCCGAAAGTAATTCTCGCCACCAATACCTCTTCTATTCCCATCGGCCGCATTGCAGCGCAAACCCAACGTCCTGAGAAGGTCATCGGCATGCACTTTATGAACCCCGTCCCCGTCATGAAGCTCGTGGAAGTGATTCCCGGACTCGCCACATCAGATGACACCTTTAAGACCACCTGGGATTTGGCCGGCAAATTCGGCAAGACTCCGGTCAAAGCCAACGACTATCCGGCCTTCATTGCCAACAGAATCCTCATGCCCATGATAAACGAGGCCATCTACTGCCTCTACCACGATGTGGGTACGCGAGATGATATAGATACGGTGATGAAATTAGGAATGAACCACCCTATGGGTCCTTTGGCTCTAGCGGACCTCATTGGCTTGGATACTTGTCTTGCTATTATGGAAACCCTCTACCATGGCTTCTCTGATTCAAAGTACCGGCCGTGCCCTTTGCTGCGCAAGTATGTGGAAGCCGGTTGGTTGGGACGAAAGACTGGGCGGGGGTTTTATGAGTACGAATAAAGGTCAGTGGTAAGAGGTTAGAGGACAGAAGAAAGAAGGACATTTGTCAGTTGTCCGTGGTCCGTAGTCCGTTGCTAAAAGATATATGGAAAAAAGTAATCGTCTTTTACTCTATGCCCTCTGCCCTATGCTCTCCTCAATTCGAAATTGTCCTACGGACTCCCACCCTTCGGGCGGGTCCCCAGTTTCGCAATTCGAAATTCGCAATTAGGGTAGTAGTTCAGGTTTCGTCAATCCTATCTCCGCAAGTTTCTCCAGCGTGTCCTTTTTGCGAATCTTGTGATATTCCTCCAAGACTTCCTTGACGGCCTGATTTTGCTCTATAACTTTTGCCATACTATCATAACTAAGCTCGACTACGACGCTCAGCTCCAGGGCCGCCACCGAGCTTGAACGACGTTTGCCGCTGACAAATGACATCTCGCCAAAAAATTGACCCACCCCCAATGTTGCTAATTCCAACTCATTGTTACCATTATCTCTGGTGAATACCTTTACCCGGCCATCCAGTATGACATATACTGAACGTCCTGAATCTCCCTCCCGTATGATGGTCTCTCCTGTACTAAATACATGCATGGTGGCGTCCTCCGCCAACTCCTCGCGTTCTGTCTCCTGGAGGGGAGCAAAAAAGGGAATCTTAGAGATGACATCCATGAGTCGCACAGACCTTCGGTCTGTTCCAACTGAGCTGGTTGGCGAGACAAACTCCAAGGTTGTTTGCAGAGTATCCTTGGACTCTCTAATTTCCCTTTCGACCACAACAAAGGAAGTTTTCCCTATCTGGAAGGTGTCCCCAGGACTGAGAGAGATTTTTTCTACCCGCTTACCACTCGCGATGATGCCGTTGGTGCTTCCTAAATCCTCAACCACCCAAGATCCTTCCTCATGGTGTACTTTGGCGTGATAGCGTGAGGCCGTAGGATCCGGCAGTGGGATCAAATTACCAGGGTCGCGGCCAATGGTCGTGGTTTCCAACAGTGGGTAAATTGTCTGCTGGTAAGATCCTGTCTGAAATACCAAGTAAACTCGTTTCATCGGTCTGCCCTCAAAATTCTATCCCGGCTTATCCGGCTAGCGATTAACTCTTGCCTTACCTGGATGTCATTCGCAATAATAGTGCCAACCCTTGATGCTCTGCCCGAATGTCCAATGCATTTTCTATTCGAGACCGTGATGAAGGGCGTTCCAGCGGAGAGATTTTAGCAGGCAGAAATTTCGAATTGCGGATTGCGAATTGCGAAACTGGGGACCCGCCCGTAGGGTGGGGAGTCCGAAGGACCAATTGCGAAATTACTAGGCGCGATGTCTGTCCTCCGACAGCTTGTTAATACCCTATGCCCTATGCTCTTTGCTCTATGCCCCAGACCTTGTGCCTTGCGCCTTAAGCCTTGCGCCACAATGCAACTGGATTTTGGCCCCAGGCTCTTCACTACGTGATCACCATGTATACCGTGCCTAAGGAGACAAACGCTTATGATTCGTAAGTGTGATGATACTGATTTCGAGACAATATACGAGATTATCAACGACGGTGCTGAGGCCTACAAGGGGGTAATCCCGGCAGATCGACTAAAAGAACCCTACATGGACAGAGATGAGCTCAGACACGAAATCGAGGCTGGTGTGGAATTTTGGGGCTATGAAGAGGCTGGTGAATTGCTTGGAGTGATGGGAATTCAAGACGTACTCGATGTTACCCTCATTAGGCACGCCTACGTCCGCACTGACAGACAAAAAAAGGGCGTAGGCGGAAAACTGCTGATGCACCTACGTACAATGACGTCACGCCCAATTCTACTCGGCACCTGGGCCGATGCTTCCTGGGCCATCCGCTTCTATGAAAAACATGGATTTAGAGTTGTCACGGTGGAGGAGAAAAACCGGCTGTTAAAAAAATATTGGTCAATACCTGACCGACAAATCGAAACCTCGGTCGTCTTGGCAGAAGAAGATTGGTCTGATGAGCCCTAAAATCCCCCCTACCCCTGTGAGACAGTATCACCATTTACTGAAGCCGTCATTCCGGACGAGCTCCGCTTCGCGGAGTGAGATCCGGAATCCAGTGAAACCTCTATATAGTCTGATTCTTACTGGATCCCGGCTCGCGTCCGCCGCAGGCGGACTTGGCCGGGATGACGTATTGTGAGTAAGCCTTTGAGATGAAGGGAAGTAATCATTAGATTTTGCCTCCTTCCATACCGTATAGCCTGGAACCAACAGAATAAAGAGGAGTAGGAGACATAATGATGCTCAAACTGACTGACAAACAAATTGGTGAATACTACAAGCGCAGTTACACGGCCGTTGACGGACTCTGGTTCATGAAAGCCGAAGAAAGATACGGTTTTGACACTGCTCTCGACATCGATGACGATGTCTGGAAGGTCATGCCAAAAATCCAGGCTCGAAAGCTGAAATCCATGGGAAACGTAACAGATGGTTTGGATGGGCTTCGAGAATGTCTGACAACCAAGCTCACCCTCGATGGCTTCACATTTGAGACCGAGCAAAGCAATGATGGCAGGTCATTGAAAATAACCTCGAGCGAATGCCCCTGGCATAACATAATGATCAAATCAGGGAGAGAACATCTTTCCGGGAAGGTAGGAACCCGAATCTGTACTACTGAATATCAGGTTTGGGCCACAGAGTTTGGCGATGACATCACCTTTGAAATCGGGGATCAAATCTGTGAAGGACACGAGTGCTGCAACCTATTGTTCAAGGTCGCCAGGTGAGTCAAAACGAAGAAGGCATAGAGCACGGAACGTAGAGTAGAATTGCGGATTTAAGAAAGCATAGGGCATAGGGCATAGAGCATAGAGTAAAAGACGATTACTCTTTTTTCATATGTCTTTTAATCTTTGAGCAACGGACAACGGACCACTGACAACGGTCAGCACTCTCCGTTTCGCCCTTTCTCCCCATCCCCGCTTCGTCCTGCTGTGCCTAGTGCCTAG
This sequence comes from Syntrophobacterales bacterium, assembly GCA_050123975.1. Taxonomy (GTDB): domain Bacteria; phylum Desulfobacterota; class Syntrophobacteria; order BM002; family BM002; genus BM002. The sequence goes on from JASFGC010000132.1 coordinate 5,949, forward strand.
TGTTTAGTGCCTAGTTGTCTACTGCTCACCGCTCACCGCTCACCGCTTACCGCTTACTTCCAGAAAGAATATGACAAGGCTCTCCACCAACTCTGCCATGAATTCAAAGTCTAGCTTGTCCATGGTGTCTGAAGGCCGGTGGTAATGGGGATTGCGATAGAAGGCTGAATCGGTGATCATCACCGCCTTGTAACCCTGGTCCCAGAACGAGGCATGGTCACTGAGTCGCACCGAAGGCATGGCCCAGCCCCCCAAGGGTACGGTCAGCTTAATTACCGGCAGATCACGGTTTTTTTGGAAGGCTTTGTAAAGAGAGCTGGTTAAACCTTTAGAGCTGAGGTTTCCCACGATACCGATGAAGTTTCCTTCCTTGGGATAACCCATAAACATCAAGGGAAAAGGATAATCCTGGCAGCCTGGTTGGTGACAGGTATAGCCCACCATCTCCAAGCAGAGCATGCCGTCGATCTTTTCTTTCTCTTTTTTGGCATTCTTGGCGTGGATTTTACTGCCCATGCGCCTGGTACCATAAACCGGAGGCTCTTCCAGGGCAAAGGAGACAAATTTCACCCGCAGATCTAATTTCTCTTCTTCTAGCCTGGCCCGCAATTGCCTGGCTGTCTCCAACTGAACGGCAATGGCGCTGGCATTGTCGTCTGCGCCAACCGTACCCCACACAGAATCATAGTGTGCTCCCAACAAATAATGTTTGTTTGGATTTGCGCTGAAATCAATGGTGGCGACTATATTGGACACGGTAAAATCCTTATACTGATAAGATTCCCGGTGTACCGGTAGGTCAATATCTTTGAAAAATGATTCAATGTAGACTGCTGTCTTTTCTAGATTCTCAGGCAAACGAACGCTCCGCTCACCAATGGTGACCGTAAGCTGCTGCACGTGCTCTTGCAGTCGCTCTACGGTTTTTTCAATGTCTATCACCTTTCTCTCCCCTCCCCCACTGTTTGGCTGCCCATGATCACATGAAATACTGAAGCAGAAAAAGCAAACCATGAGAGCCAAGACACTAAATAATCCGCCCCAACGCCGGGGTGGTTTTGCTCTCCATGACAAACTCAAGTTGTGGTGTTCCCATAACTGGCGATCTGAACTAAAAGCCATGGTCATATCAGTATTGAAATCCCCCCTAACCCCCCTTTATCAAAGGGGGGAACTTTTTGGAATAAATTCAAAAACATTTCCCTTTTGTAAAGGGGGAGCGAGGCCTGCCCGCCATCGCTCTCGCTCAGGCGAGGCGGGCGGGGGGATTTTTATCTTTACTTTGCACTCAGCAAGCAGGGTAGTCATTTTTCAGCTGTGAAAATAATCTACATTATATCTTCGGCACAGGGATTGGATTTATTAGCACTAAACACTGTCTTGGCAATATACCAGCAAAACAGGAAAAAATCATTTGACAACAATCATTCCTTATGGAGTAGAGTACCAGAAAGGAATCCGGGCCCAAAGGCGCTTTGGGCTGCCCCATGGCGCTAAGTGCAGAGCGCAAAGCGAAAAACTGCCAATGTTACGACTCCCTTTATCTGTTCGCTATGCGCCATGCGCTATGCTCTATGCGGTCTTACCAGAATGGAGTGCTCTTATGAAAGCAGCGTTTTTCAGTATGTTGGTCCTCTCTATCGTATTGGGAGGAATCGCCTACCACAAGAGTCCGCAACTTCCCATCCAGGCGATCAAATCAGGGGGCGGATTGTTATTGCGGCTCATTCCCGTTTTGATTCTCGCCTTTTTTGTAGCTGGGTTGATGGAAGTCCTTCTGCCCAAAGAGCTCCTCGTTCGCTGGGTAGGTGCTGAGAGCGGTTTTAAGGGGATCTTAATCGGCACCTGCCTGGGAGCTGTCGCCCCTGGTGGCCCATTTATACAGTTTCCAATCGTAGCAGCCTTATTCAAGGCAGGAGCGAATATTGGACCTCTGATCGCCTATCTTTCGGCCTGGGCCCTGATCGGCCTGAACCGGGTAATTGCCTTTGAAATTCCCCTGCTCGGGTTTCAAATCACTTTCACCAGGCTCCTTTGCAGTTTCATTTTTCCCATATTTATCGGCTACATGGCCAAGTTTCTGTATGAACGAGTTCCATTTTAATCGATAGAAAATGCTCAATTTAAATCTGAAATCCTGATCTAAAGATGTGGGATGTGCGATATGTGATGTGAGTTTTACATTTCTATAGGGATTTACTATCCCACATCTCATATCTCATATCTCACATCACGCCCTGAGCCTTGCACCTTGTGCCTTGCGCCTTGAGCCTTTCACTTAATAGGAGCACCCCTTATGAACGAACAATACTTGCTGATTCAAAATGAACACCTAGAAGCGGCCTGGTCACGGGGCGAAGAAATACTCGAACAGGCTTTACCTGCTGCCCGAAAAAAAGATTGTTTGTGCTTCCAGGCCTTCGGTGGGGAGTGTGAGCTCTGTCCGGAGAAGATGAGTACTGGTGGAAAATTGATTACCGGAGCTGAGGGTATCCTTATTGCCCTTTATGCCCGCAATGTCCTTGATGAGCCTCCCGAACTTCACCCTCTGCAATCCTTTAAAGAATTGCCTGACAGCGGGCCGTATCAAGCCGCTTTTGTGGCTCGCTCCGAGCAAATTCTCGTCGCCCACGTACCGGAAATTCAACGTCAGCAGGAGGCAATTGCCCAACACTTTTCAGGAATTATCAATCATGATGCGGTCAGTGGTGACTTTTCCTTCACCCTGTATCCGCTGCCTCGTATTCCCCTCTATTACATTTTCTATCTCCCCGACGAGGAATTTCCCGCAGCCGTGACCTGTTTGTTTGCTGCTGATGCCACCAGTCATCTTCCCGTAGATGGTCTGGCTGACGTGGCAGAATATACGGGGAGAAAAATCATTGAGCTGGTGAAGTAAAATCATTGCGGATTTGGGATTGCGGAATGCGGAATTAAAAAGGCATAGAGCATCCGCGAGAAAGGCGTGAAAGGGAGTTTTGTCCGTCGTCAGTGGTCCGTTGTCCGTTGCAGCAAAAACAAGGGGCAAAGGAGAAATAGTAACCTTCTTTTCCTCTATGCTCTATGCTCTATGCCCTATGCTAACCTACTGACACCTGAAACCTGACACCTTGGTACCGGCTAGGCATCATATTTGCAGATTTCTGGTGAGGCTTGTGTCACATGCTTTGGAGTCCG
>JASFGC010000133.1:0-9058 GCA_050123975.1 Syntrophobacterales bacterium
GGGATAACCGCTAGTGCTCCACTAAGTGACGGGCATAGAAGTCTTTTGATCACCGGTGGTTATCAATCGGGTCGTAACCGCCAGCATGAAACGGATGGCAACGCAGGAGGCGTCGGGAGGCAAGTACCAGGCCTCGGGCCACACCGAATGTGGCTATGGCCTGGTGAGCAAATTCAGAACACGTGGGGGTAAAACGGCAGGACGGGCCTGTCCATGGCGAAATGAAGAGTTGGTAAGCTCGAATACAGGCGAGCAAAAAAGCTCTGATCATATGCGATTGTTTCTAATTAGCACGGCTGCCATTTCCTCGCGCACGTCATGATAAGCAAGCGTTGCCGCGTCTTTCTTAGCCACTATCACCACGTCATGTGATGCTGGCAACTTGTGCTTATGTAAACGAAAAAACTCGCGAAGGCAGCGTTTAACTCGATTTCGCTTGACTGCGTTTCCTACCTTCTTTCCGACAGTGACCCCCAGACGTGAAAACTTCAGCCCATTTGGTCGCAGGATGATGGTGAAGTTTTGGGTATGGCGACGGCTTCCGTAGCGGAAGGCAAGCTCATAATCCTTCCGGCGTCGTAACCGTTCGTGTCTGCTGAAAGAAAATCGTCTTTTTAACAACGGAGCCGACGCCACCATACGGATCCTGGGCAAAATTTCGTTTCCCTGACTCGTGCAGTTCCGTCCCAATTCATCAGACGGCGAGCCTTTTCCTCCCCTTTGCCCTTCTGCGGCTAATTACTTTCCGGCCCGACTTCTTGCGCATGCGGACCAGAAAACCATGGGTCCTTTTCCTCCGGGTGTTGCTTGGCTGATACGTCCGTTTCATTGTTTTACTATTCCGTTATGAGCCGCTTGTCCTGTCCCACTCCGATAACGGCTGTTGTATGTCTGCCTTTGCAATGGAAGATACTCAGAGCGGGTGCAAATATGACCATAAAGGCGTTTTTAATAAACACATAGAAGAGGTTTTGTCAAGTGCTAAGGGATATTAAGGAGATTTGGGATTGCGGAATTCGGATTGCGGATTGCGGATTGCGGAATTGGGAAGGCATAGGGCAGGAGAGAAACGACTCGGAGACGCGGAGAAACGGCGATACGGAGACCTGCCCTTCAAAGACTTACCACGTAACGTCATTCCCGCGCAGGCGGGAATCCAGAGAGATGGGAAAATTTAATAAAGATATATAGCCACGGACAACGGACCACTGACAACTGACAAGCGGCTAAGAACCGCTATCTCGGTTCTCTATGAGGTAATCCACAAAGGCCTGGCCCACCGGTGATCTGGAGCGCTTGTTGTGAGTGACCAAATAGAAATGGCGAGCCAAAGAAAGCCCTTTGACGGGGACGTGGCACAGTTGCTCAAATTGCAGTTCGTCGGCAATGGCACGGCGCGACAGAATCGAGACACCCACCTTGGCCTTGATGGCTTGGCGGATGGCGTCGGTGCTTCCCATCTCCGCCACTACCTTGAATTCTTGGGAATCGAGCCCTGCCTGCTCGAAAATCTCCAACATCGTCATCCTGGTTCCCGAGCCTTGCTCGCGCATAATGAAAGGGGCTTCTGGCAGCTCCTCCAACCTGATGGCTGAGCGTTTCGCCCAACGGTGGTTGGGTGACACCGCCAGCACAAGTTCATCGTCAAACAGCTGCTTGAACTGTAACTTGTTGCTTTTTATTTTGGCCCCTACTACTCCGAGTTCCAGTTGGCCATCAAGGACCATAGTGGTTATTTTCATGGTATCGCCAATGAGGAGCTTTATGAAGATATCGGGGAAGTTTTCCCTGAAGCGGCCGATGAGGGAGGGAAGAATGTACTGGCCGGGTATGGTGCTACCGCCCAGCTCTAGATCACCAGACATTTTTCCCCGGTAACGTTCAAGAGTCTGACCTGCCTCTCGTTTGAGAATGAGCATGCGGCGAGCGTATTTATAAAGAATTTCACCTGCGCGGGTGGGCACCACCTCTCGGCCAAGGCGATCGAAGAGCCGCACGTCCAGATGCGTCTCCAAATAACGAATGTGCTCGCTCACAGTGGGCTGGGAAAGGAGGCAAGCCTTTCCCGCTCGTGAGAAGCTTTTTAACTCGTACACTTTGCAGAAGACCTCGAGCTTACGCAAATCCATAACGTAATCCTTCCGTAATGCATCCACGGGCATTCACGTTTATGCAATAAAAAGTAATCCCCAGCATAATGAACTTTTTTCCCCAGTGTCAAGACGAGTACTGAAAATGCTCCAGCGAGCGCGATCCCCGCAGTCCGCCGCAGGCTGAGTGCAGGGGCTTCAATAATGAATGCAGTTGAGAATTTCCAAACCTTTTCCCTTGACAAAGAGGAGGTAAGCCGGTAGAAAAGTACGAACTTATCTTGTGAAAAAAAGCTTAATTTGGCGCGATCCTGGCTCCGCGCCCCCTGTGAAACATACAGGCCGGGAAGCGTGATCTCGCCGCAGTGTCTTACCCTGTATTCCTTAAACCAACATTCCAACATATTGAGGCGTTCCATGACCGGAGAAAACAAGCAACAGGATTCGGGTCTACTCGGCTGGCTTCTCTTTGTAGTAGGCTTCGCTGGAGCACTTTTTGTCGGTTGGTTTGTATTCCCAAAGATTCTTTATTCTACCCATTACCAGCCCATCAACTACAACCACGCCCTCCACCAGGAAGAGGCGGGCATGAGCTGCGAGGACTGCCACTTTTTCCGCGAGGACGGAACGTATGCGGGTAAACCAGCGCTGTCTGCCTGCGTTGAGTGCCATGAAGAACCTCAGGGAGAAACCGAAAGCGAGGCAAGGCTGGTGTCAGAATTTGTCGAGCCGGAAAAAGAAATTCCTTGGATTTCCTATTCGCGCCAGCCTGATAACGTCTTCTTTTCGCATGCTGCTCATGTGAAGATGGCAGAGATGGAATGCACAGACTGCCATCGGGACGTAGAACAAGAGACCGTGGCTCCTCCGGTCAAGATTAATCGACTGACTGACTACCCCAATGAAATCATGAAAATGTACGTGTGTGAAGATTGTCATGCCAAGGAACAGGTGTCGAACAGCTGTGACGTCTGCCATAAGTAAGAGCAGATGAGGCTAGTCATTTATAGGGGAAGGATCTTATGAAATTAGACAGAAGAGCCTTCGTTAAACTGATAGCAGGAGGGGTGGGCGGAACGCTCCTGTCGCCGCTACCGTGGAAAATGGCGGATGATACCGCCATCTGGAGCCAGAATTGGTTCTGGCGGCCTTCACCGGAGAGGGGTGGCGCCACCACGCTGAATACTGTTTGTCAGCTTTGCTCAGGAGGTTGCGGCGTCAGGGTTCGTCTCATTAATGAAAACCGTGCTGTCAACATTGATGGCAATCCCACTCACCCGGTTAATCAGGGAGGGATTTGTCCCTTGGGAGCTGCCGGGCTCCAGTACTTATACGGTCCCAGCCGGATTGAGACACCGCTGCAGCAAACTGGTAAGCGGGGCGACCTGGCGACCATGAAAGCCATCAGCTGGGATGAGGCTTTAAAGATTCTCGCCAATAAGCTGCGCGATATGAGGCAAAAAGCCAGAGGCCTTGTTTGTGTCAGCGGTAAACGAGAGGGCACTGTTTCTGAACTTTTCTCTCGTTTTCTCTACGCTTACGGCTCGCCGAACTACAACGTGATGCCAGCTGCGGCTGACGCAGAATCTTTGGGATTGTTTGTTAGCCAGGGAAACAGCGATCCTCTCGGCTATGATCTGGAAAACGCCAAGATGGTCATCAGTTTTGGCAGTGGTTACATCGATGGTTGGGGTTCGCCCAGCCGCATGATGATGGCATTTGGTGGTTGGCGCAGCAATTCCAAGAGAGATCGCACCAAGATCATCCAGGTGGAAACGAGAGGTTCGCTGAGTGCTTCCAAGGCGGATGAATGGGTGGCTGTTGCTCCGGGGACAGAAGCGGCACTGGCTTTGGGTCTTGCCCAAGTAATCGTAAGTGAGGGGCGCTATGATCGTACCTTTGTAGGTCAATATACGCACGGCTTTGACGAGTTCAGAAGGCTGCTGCGTCGGAGCTACACCCCGGACGAGGTGGCTGCAATTACGGGAGTGGCAAAAGAGAAGATCATTGGACTGGCAAGGGAGTTTGCGGCAACCAAACCAGCCGTGGCCCTGAGTGGCTGGGGGCAGGGCAGAATGCAGGGTAGCATGTATGATTTCCTTGCGGTGCAGAGCCTCAATGCACTGGTGGGCAGCCTGCATAAGCCGGGCGGAGTAACGAGGACCCCGCAGGTACCCCTGGCTCCATGGCCCAAAGTGGTGTTGGATGCAGCGAGTCTGACAGGGGCAAATGAGCCTAGATTAGATGGGTCCAAGGGGCCCCAGTTCCCCTTACCAGCTCAGCTTTTCCACAACTTAGTCAAGAATATCAACGAGGGGAGTCCCTACCCGGCTGAGATGCTCTGGGTGTACGAGGCCAATCCCGCCCATGACCTTGCCGATGTCCAGCCCTTCCTAGAGGCCCTGGATAAGATTGGCACCGTGGTCTCCTTCTCTTCGTTTATGGATGACACCACCCAGTTGGCCGATCTGGTACTTCCGGGTCCGACCTACCTGGAGCGCTTGGAAGACGTGCACACGCCGCCAGGGTTACAATATGCGGTCTTCGGCTTGAGTCAACCAATTTTGAGCCCGCGCTTTGAGACCAGACATCCAGGCGATGTGCTTATTCAGTTGGCAAAATCCCTTGGCGGAAATGTTGGCGCAAGCTTTCCCTGGTCCGATTATGAAACAGCATTGAAGGACCGAGTCAAGGGACTGGCTGCTGCTGGCCGGGGTCAAGTTGCTGATGAACCAGGACTGCAACCGTGGAAAGGCGGCCAGGGTCGACAAATAGCCCCTAACTATGATGGCTTTGACGAACTGTGGGAGAAGCTTACCGAACACGGCTGTTGGTTCGATACCTCTGAGGCAATACCCTCGTGGGCGTCGGCCTTTACAACTCCTTCGCGCAAATTTGAATTTTATAGCCAGAAAATGCGGCAGGTTGGCATCAGGGGGAATGATCTCACCTTCCTGCCGCATTTTAACCGGGTAGAGCCGGCTGGCGATCCGAGTGATTATCCATTGCTTCTCATGCCCTACGAGACAATGGCCATCACCAACGGGCCGGTAGCAAATCCACCATTTATGACCAAGTTGCTCTTTGACTTCGAACTCAAAGGGAACGACTCTTTTGTCCAAATCAACCCGGAGACTGCCACAAGCATGGGCCTCAAACAGGGCGATCAGGTTGCACTGCAGACCGAACGGGGTACGCTCGAAGTCCGTGTCAACCTGACTGAAGCGGCGCGGCCTGATGTGGTCTTTATTCCCACTGGTCTGGGGCACGGTGGTTTCGATGCTTTCATCAGGGGCAAAGGAGTCAACGCCAATAAGATTCTGGTGGCTCAGCAGGATCAGGTCACCGGCCTTGCCACTTGGTGGGGAACTCGGGTGAAAATCTTTAAAGTATGAGGTAGGAAATGAGTGGGAACAATTCAAGCGGAGTTCGCTATGGCATGGTCATCGATATTGACAAATGCACCGGTTGCAAGGCGTGCTCGGTGGCCTGCCAGCAGGAAAACAATGTCCCTTTCAGAGAAGATGAGACCGACAAGCTACGTTCCATTACCTGGCTCGAGGTCTTCTATCTCGACAATGGCAAGCCCTATCCGGAGCACCGCAAGGCCTACATGCCCAGACCGTGTCTGCATTGCGACTCATCCCATCAACCGTACCCTTACCCGCCGTGTACCTTTGTCTGTCCGGTAAACGCCACGCACCGAGACGAAGAGACCGGCCTGGTGAACCACATTCCGGTACGGTGCATTGGCTGTCGGTACTGCATTTCCGCTTGCTCATACCATGCCCGTTATTTCAATTGGTGGGATCCTAAGTGGCCTGAGCCTATGGAAGAGATGCTTACCCCGGATGTCTCAACCAGAATGCGGGGGGTGGTGGAAAAATGCACCATGTGCATCCACCGCCTACAACTGGCTAAAGAGCGCGCCTTTATGGAAGGACGGCGGGAGCTTGAGGAGGGTGAATACGTACCAGCCTGCGTGGAGGCTTGCCCTGCCAAGGCCATGACCTTTGGCAATCTGTTGGATTCCCATAGCGAGGTGGCCAAGCTGGCCAAGAGTCGTCATGCCTTCCGTCTCTTGGAAAGTCTCAAGACCAAACCCAAGGTTTACTACTTGAGCAGTCAGGACTGGATTCGTAAGCTGGCAGATAACGTCATTTGATGTGAATTTAGAACCACCATGGACAAGAGAGGAAAACCATGGATTCAGCACTCATTCCTGAAGGGGTAAAGCGGTGTTCATTTAAGGCTTTCAGCCTTTGGTTGCTGGTGATCTTCGCAGTCATCGGCTGGGGAGTATTGGGCGGGTTCCTGGTCCTGTGGAAGGGACTGAATGTGACCGGCCTCAATGACTCTTTCGGTTTTGGGCTGTATATCACCGCAGACTTGGCAATCATCGCTCTCGGAGCAGGTGCCTTTTTCACCGGTTTTCTGACGTACGTAATCGGCAAAAAGGAGCTCAAAGATATCATCAACCTGGCTGTGGTGGTTGGTTTCATCTGCTACACCGGTGCCCAGCTTGTGCTGCTGCTAGAGATCGGGCAACCCATCCGCGGCTGGTTTTCTTTCTGGCATCCCAACGTGCACTCCATGCTCACCGAAGTAATTTTCTGTATCACCTTATATACCATTGTTCTCACCGTTGAGTATCTGCCTTTGATTCTCGAGAATCGACAGCTGGACAAAGTGCCTGAGTTTCACTATTTCAGCCACAATTTGCACGAGATAATGGTGGTGTTTGCGGCCACCGGAACCTTTTTGAGTTTCTTCCACCAGGGCTCCCTAGGTGGTCTCTACGGTGTGATGTTTGCCCGGCCGTTCGCTTTCCGTGAGGGATTTTTCATCTGGCCCTGGACGTTTTTCTTGTTTGTGGCCTCGGCCATTGCTTCAGGTCCGGCCCTTACTATCCTGGTCTGCAAGATGGTAGAGGGTGTTACCCGCAAGAAACTGGTGCGCCGTGAGGCTATCTCGACTCTGGCCAAGGTTACCGGCTACCTGCTCGCTTTTTATATGGTGGTCAAGATCCTTGACACATGGTGGTGGGCCACTGAAACGGCACCGAGAATGGGAATGAATTTCGCAGATTTTTTCCAAACGCCATATGGAATGTGGCTCCTTGTGGCCGAAATAGTTGTCTGCGGAATCATACCGGCCATCATCTTGCTTACGCCTCAAGCAAGGGAGGATGAGGTTTTGCTCATTGTAGCCTGTGTTCTGAACTGCACCGGCATAATCATAAACCGTTTTGTCTTCACCGTACAGAACCTGGCGTTACCGGTGTTGCCCTTCGAACAGGTGCAAATTTACGTACCCACCTGGCAGGAGTGGGCTCCAACTGTGGCCTTGCTGGCATACGGGGCACTCCTCCTCTCGCTTTCCTATCGCTATCTGCCCATGTTTCCGAGGGAGAGAGAGCTCAATCCTATAGATTAATGTTCACCTAAATCGAAAAGAATGAAAAGCCCCGGATATCCCGGGGCTTTCTTAATCCGTGAAGAATTGCAAGATGTGAGATATGAGATGTGAGATGGTAGAGACGGGTTTCTATCCCACATCTCACATCCCACATCCCATATCGCATCAGGACCATTGGTCGAGGCGGATTGTGGTGTCCCGCTGCCAGCGTTCGTCATCTTTTTGGGGATGGTCAATATTGAAATGCAGTCCCCGGCTTTCGTGGCGTTCCAGAGCGCATTTTACAATCAACTCCGCCACGGTAGCCAGATTCCTCAGCTCAATAAGATCACTGTTGAGACTGATGTTCGGGTAGTGCTCATTGATCTCCCGTTGAATCTGGGCCAAGTGATTTTGTGCCAGACGCAACCGGTTGTCTTTGCGAACAATACCCACGTAGTTCCACATCAGGCGTCGGATTATGTCCCAATTGTAGGCGATGAGTACCATCTCGCTGTCGTTGGCGTTCAGCGGCATCTCCAGGGGTGGGACTTCTGGAAAGGAGACTTTTTTTGCGGCTGACCTGGGCTGGCTGTTAAGATCCTCGGCAGCATTGTGCGCGAAGACCAGGGCTTCTAAGAGAGAGTTGCTGGCCAGTCGATTGGCTCCATGAAGCCCAGTACAGGCCGATTCTCCCAGAGCATAGAGATGCTGGATGCTGGTGCGGCCATATTTATCGGTCCGCACACCGCCACAGATGTAATGGGCAGCTGGAACCACAGGTATGGAATCTTTGGTTATATCGATCCCAAGAGACAAGCACTTTTCATGAATGCCAGGAAATCGCTGTCGGAGGAAATCAGCGTCACGGTGGCTGATATCAAGGTATACGCAGTCGTCACCGCTCTGTTTGATCTCGGTGTCTATGGCGCGGGCCACAACATCACGACAGGCGAGATCCTTGAGCGGGTGGTATTTTTCCATGAAAGCATGGCCTCGTTTGTCAATGAGGCGTCCCCCCTCACCGCGCACCGCTTCAGAAATGAGAAAGTTTTTTGCGTGGGGATGATAGAGACAGGTGGGGTGAAATTGGACAAATTCCATGTTAGCTATTTCCGCTCCGGCTCTGTAGGCCATGGCTACGCCGTCCCCTGTGGCCACATCCGGGTTGCTGGTGTAGACATATACTTTGCCAGCACCGCCGGTGCAGAGCAAAGTATCTCTTGCCAGATAGGTGAGGATACGATTGCCCTCAATATCGAGAACGTATGCGCCCCAGCATCGCTCTTGGCGTTGGGTGGTCCGCAACCCCCGTTTCAGCAGGTGGCATTCTACGATTAGATCGATGGCGATATGATTTTCAAAAATTGAAATGTTGGGATGGTCCTCGGCCATGGCAACCAGAACTCTCTCCACCTCCCTGCCAGTCATGTCCTGGGCATGGACTATGCGGCTCCGGGAATGTCCACCTTCGCGAGCGAGATCAAAAGGTACGGAATCCTTTTTACTCAATTGAAAGCGCACACCCATTTCGGCCAGTTCTTGGATGCGATTGGGGCCGTTCTTAATTA
>JASFGC010000134.1:0-9021 GCA_050123975.1 Syntrophobacterales bacterium
GTCTTAGCTGGAGTCCGGTTGTAGGCCACAACCTCATGTCCCCCTTGGAGGAGCCGCTTTGCCATATTCATTCCCATGCGTCCCAATCCAACCATACCTATTCTCATATTACCTGCTCCTGTTGTCTATGTATCTTATCTGTATCTGGTGCCGTTGTTTTTGTCATTTGGCTTCGCCGTCATTAGGGCTGACGCCCGTCATTACGCCTCACGGCTGTCATTATGTTGTTTCAACGCCACAAGGACCATCCATCTCCATGCTTTTTCAAATTCGCAATTCGAAATTCGCAATTCGAAATTATTTCTCCTTGCCCTATGCATCCTCCCCACAAGCTCTCCCTTTCAAATTGAAGAAAAACTTCAACCCTTTCTTTACCCTTTCGGAAAAGATTTTGGGAGAGAAAAAATTCCCTGCGACTCTCTTGTTGATCTCACCGAGAGTCGGATAAGGATGTACTGCCGAAGCCAGGGTGGAAAGCTTCATCTTTCCGTTCAATACCGCCACCCATTCACTGAGCAGTTCTCCCGCCTGCGGCCCGAGGATTTGCACTCCAATGGGTTTCTCCTTTGCATCGAGAATCATCTTGATCTTGCCGACTCGCTCACCTTCTGCCAGGCTTCTGTCGTTCCCTTTGAACTCCTCGGTCCAGATCGCATAATCTATTCCGGCAGCTTCTGCCGCTTTTTCATTCATGCCAATGCTCGCCAACTCGGGATCTGAAAAGGTGCACCACGGTAGATAAGTGTAATCTACTTTTCGGGGGAGATGAAAAATCGCATTGGTAAAAACCACCCCTCCCTCATAACCTGCTGCATGGGTGAATTGGTATTCTCCGGTAACATCTCCTGCTGCATAAATGTGCTTCTGTTTTGTCCTCAAGCGGTTGTCCACCTGGATACCTTTGCCGGTGAAATCTATGCCCAGACCTTCCAAACCTAAACCTGTGACATTGGCCTCTCGACCCATGGCGACCAGGATCTTTTCTCCTCGGATTTGACTTGTGGTGTTGGCGCCGTTTTTTATAGTTACCTCCCTCTCATTACCCAAATCCCGCACGCCCAACACCGCTGAGCCCAGGTGAAATGTTACCCCCTCAGACTGCAAGACCTCCATGACCGTGTCGGCCATGTCCTTGTCCTCTTTGCTCAAGATCTGATTGCTGCGCTGAATCACAGTTACTTTTGAACCAAGACGACTGAATGCCTGTGCCATTTCTATGGCTATGGGGCCGGCGCCAAGAATGATCAAAGATGTTGGTAACTGATCCAATGACCAGATTTCTTTATTGGTAATGTAGGGGGTTGTTTCCAGACCTTGTATGGGCGGGATCCCGGGTGAGGAGCCCGTGGCCAGGACCCAGTTCTTTGCGCTGATGGTCTTTCCGTTTAATTGAATGGAATGTTCATCCACAAAGATGGCTTCCCCAAACTCGACTTTAGCCCCGAGCTTGCAGAATCTTTCCTCGGAATCGTGTTCTTGAATAGTGCTGATGACTGATTGAATTCTCTTTGCCACTTCCCGATAATCGACAGGTGGAAGTTCAACCCCTGGGAGACCGAACTCTTTTGCGTTTTTCATTAGGTGATAAACGTGAGCTGTCCTGATCAAAGTTTTGCTCGGAACACAACCGTAGTGGAGGCAGTCACCCCCAAGTTCTTTTTCTTTTTCAACCAGCAGAGTTTTGGCACCAGCCTGGGCCGCCCCGGCTGTAACGGTCAAACCTGCTGCCCCTCCGCCGATAACACCTATATCAAAATCATATTCCGCCATTAGTCTATCCTTTTCCCGTGGAATTATTCTTCTGTGCACTACTTCTGTGTTGTAGGAAACTTAAGATCTTTGACCAAAAGTTCAAGGGGCAATGAGATGAAAAGGGGGACGAGATCCTAGGGAGCCTCCTATGAACCTGAGCTTGCCGACACCTGCTGCCCGTCATCGAGCAATCTTCTCCGCTTCTCAGCAATGCCGGCAATTAGGCCCTCAAAGGACGTGGCAAAGGCCGCCACACCCTCATCGAGAACCTTGTTGATAACAGCGTCCAGGTCGATGCCAAGTTCGGCGAGTTCTGCCATGCGGTTGCGAGCCCCATCCACATCAGTCTCCACAGTGGCAGCTGCTGTGCCGTGATCCAGAAAATCATTTAGGGTGGCCGGCGGCAGCGTATTGACCGTGTCAAATCCAATAAGGTTATCAACGTAGAGGGTATCGGGGTACGCAGGATTCTTGCTGCTGGTGCTGGCCCACAGGGGGCGCTGCACCCGAGCGCTTCCAGCGGCTAACTTCTGCCAGCGTTCGGAGCTGAAGATCTGGCGGAATCGACCATAGGCAATTCTGGCATTATCAATGGCGATTTTGCCCTGTATCTCAGTGTTACCAATCTCCTCAAGAGCCTTATCCACAGCGGTATCAACCCGGCTAATGAAGAAAGAAGCCACAGATGCCACTTTGCCGAGATCACCGCCCGATAATGCCAGCTTTTCCAAGCCGGCAATGTAGGCGGTGGCCACAGTCTCGTATTGTTCGAGTGAGAAGATCAAGGTAACGTTGATATTTATACCCTCACCTATGAGGCTCTCGATGGCAGGTATGCCGGCGGGTGTGGCCGGCACCTTGATCATCACATTTGGTCGTTCCAGGGAAGCGAAGAGGCGGCGTGCTTCAGCAATGGTTGCCTCGGTGTCGTGAGCCAGCGATGGATTTACCTCGAGACTCACAAAACCATCAGCACCCCCACTCTTATCGTAGACCGGACGCAATATGTCGGCTGCACTCCGAATGTCAGCCATAGCCAGGTCCTCGTATATTTCTGCCACCGATCTTCCATCATGAATGAGACGATTCAAATCCTCATCGTAATCAGCGCTCCCAGCAATGGCTTTCTCAAAAATAGATGGATTGGAGGTAACCCCCCGGAGCCCCTGGTCAACCAACTCTGTTAGTTCGCCGGATGTAATAAGCGAACGACTTATGTAGTCGAGCCAGACTGCCTGGCCCAGTTCAGCTAATTCATGCAGTTTTGTCATTTCAATCCTCCACGCAAAGCGATTGTAATTTTTTCGTATACTCGAAGAATGTGATTTATAGGATTATAGTCGATGCGCGATGCGTTTTCTTACCGACTGTATAAAAAGGACTAAATGGAGAATAGGAGGTTCTCACACAGATATTGTTTTTGTCGCGCTTTTCCAAGCTGAAAACCGAAAACCGCTTGACACTGCTGAAAATAATTCAGAAATTGTAAACAGAAGTTGGAATGATGGAATAATGGAGGAAAGAATCCGGACCCAAAGGACCCGGCTTTGCACTGCCCCCTGAGGGGGTTTCCATACTCTTTCCCCCTTGCGACTGATGATGCAGGTGTCAGGTTGCAATCAGGTACCAGGTGTCAGGTTTCAGGTGTCAGGAAAAACAAAAAGAGAATCCAGTAGTCAGTAGCCAGTAGAACTGAGAATTAGGCATAGAGCATAAGGTACAAACATTTCGAAATTCGAATTTCGAAATTCGAAATTATTGGTTCTGAAACCTGAAACCTCTTTTACCCGCAAAGCTATTGGGAGGCTGACATGCTGCGGCAGAAACCCAGATCCCCAAGCGGGAACTTTTCCCCGAAAACCAGGAAGATCAACCTCAAAAGAATGAAGAAGGAGGAGTTCGACCTTGCCGTGATTGGGGGAGGTATTACCGGGGCTGCCATAGCACGAGATGCTGCCATGCGCGGCATGAAAGTAGCCCTCATAGAAAAGGCGGATTTTGCCAGTGGAACCAGTAGCAAGTCTTCCAAGCTGATACACGGCGGATTGCGTTATCTGAAACAATTGGACATTGGTTTGGTGAAGGAATCTTTATCCGAGCGGGAGAAACTCCTCCACCTGGCTCCCAACCTGGTGCATTCCGCCCCCTTTCTGATCCCAATTTATTCGGGCTGGAAAGGGCGGCTTGAAATGCATATCGGTCTATTTGGCTACGACCTCTTGGCGAGCGATAGCTCTTTAGGGCGTCACCGCAACCTCTCACCTGAAGAACTTTTGCAGGAAGAACCTCTGCTGCGGAAGGAAAACCTCTCCGGGGGATCTATCTATTACGACTGTCTGGTAAACGATGCCCGCCTTACCCTGGCCACGGTCAAATCAGCCCACGAGCACGGTGCCGTGGTGGCCAATTACGCTCAGGCGATTGGACTTGACATCGGCAAGGAGCCTTTCAATGGAGTACATTTCCGTGAAGTGATGAAAGGGAAAGAGGGGAGGATTCGCACCCGAGTGGTAGTGGTTGCTGCTGGACCGTGGACAGAAGAATTGTTCAAACTCCACTCCGAGCCCGGTCCTGCCGTACGTCCTACAAAGGGCGTTCATCTCGTCTTTCATGAAAACCGACTCGAAGTAAACAATGTGCTGGCTGTGCCAACTTTGGACAAACGTATAATATTTATGGTACCTCTCGAGCAGTTTACCTATGTGGGAACCACCGATACTGATTATTCTGGCTCGCTGGATAAGGTCCTGGTGGAAGCCGCTGACGTCGATTACCTTCTCGATGTACTGAACAATTGCTTCCCATCAGTCAATCTTGGCCCAAATGATATCGTGTCTTCATGGGCTGGGCTCAGACCCTTGATAATGGAGGAGGGTGATCCCTCAAAGGTCAGCCGTGACTACTATATCGGCTTATACGATGATGGACTTGCGGCCATTGCTGGAGGTAAGCTCACAACCCACCGCACCATGGCGCAAAACCTGATTGATCAAGTTCTGGAGCGCTACACTCATCTGTTGCAGGATGAATATCAGCCCTGCACCACTGACGAGGTCCCACTGACCGGTGGAGAAATGATCGATTATCCCTCCTACCTCAAAGTCCAATCCCTTGGTCTCAAAAGCCGGTGGGGCTTATCTTTGACGAGTATCGAGCACCTGATCAACAGTTACGGTCGGAATCACATGGACATCTTGGCTCTGGGTTTGAGTAATCGGAAGCTATTGGAACCATTGGGTCCAGGCTGCCGGGTAATTAGAGCCCAGGTCATATATGGGGTGGAGGACGAGATGGCCCTCACCCTTGAAGACTTCATGAGCAGGCGAACAGATCTGTTACACTTCAACGGTGGAGGTGGATTGGAGGTGGTTGCAGCCAAGCTTATGGGCAAGATCCTTGGGTGGAGCCGCGCCCGCCGCCAAGCTGAAATCAGAAAATACCGGCAAACTGTCCAAGAAATGTTTCATTTTAAGTCAGGTTCATCGTAGGTGGCGCGAGACGGATATCTTTATATCTCACAGAGTGCACAGAGACACAGACGAGTGCTTCGCACTCAAATTCGAAATCCTAAATCCGAAGCACGAAACAAATACAAAATCCTAATGTTCAAATGCTCAAAACGTGACTACTCTAAAAGATCTATCTGGTGTTTAGGTAATTTGGATTTTGGTAATTCGAATTTGTTTCGGATTTCGATATTCGGATTTCGGATTTACATTAGATATGTGCCTCTGTGGTAAATCAAAAAACAAAAAGCACTTATTAACCATTCACATAGGCCAGGCAAATGAACAGTCGCGAACGATTTCTTGAAACAATGCGTTACGGCAAGCCAGACCGCGTGCCCTATTTCGAGGAGGGCATTCGGAGAGAAGTGTTGAGGGAATGGCGCAAGCAGGGATTACCAAAGGATACTGATATTGCCCAGCTTTTCCCCTCTGATCAGCGGGAGGTGATCGAAGTAGACTTGGAGCCCCAGCCAAAATTCACCAAATGGCCCAGATCACGGTCCGACCTGAAGGAACTCTTGCGACGTTTGGTACCGTATGGACGGGGGCGTTTACCCAGGGGATGGACCCAAAAAGTCCGCAAATGGAAAACCCGAGATTACCCACTCATGCTGAGAATCCATCGCGGATTTTTTCTCTCCATGGGTGTTTACGACTGGAGCAGGTTTTCAGAACTCATGGATCTCGTTATTGATGATCCTGAATTTGTCCGTGAGGCCATGAAAATCCAAGGGGAGTTTGCTGCCGGATTGGCAGAACGAGTACTCAAGGATGTGGTTGTGGATGCAGCACTTTTTAGTGAGCCCATTGGTGGCAATTATGGCCCTCTCATATCACCCCAAATGTACGAAGATATGGTACTGACGAGTTATGAGCCGGTTCTTGATGTCCTTCAAAAATATAACGTAGAAACTATAGTTTTAGTAACCTATGCGAATGCTCGAGCCCTGATTCCGAGCATGCTCAAGTGGGGATTCAATTGTCTGTGGGCTTGCGAAGTTAACATTGAAGCAATGGACTATCGGGAGCTTCGCCGCGAATTCGGCCGTGATTTAAGGCTGATTGGCGGGATAGATCTCGATACCCTTCGGCGTGACAAAGAGGCCGTTCGACGGGAGGTAGAAGAGAAAGTGCCACCGCTCGTGGCCGATGGTGGCTACGTGCCCTTGGCTGACGGACGGGTCCGGTCCGATGTGCCATATGAGAATTATGTGTATTATAGGGAGCTATTAGAAAAAGTCACACATGGTCATTAGGTCATTACGCTCCGCTGTCATTAGGTAGTTAATTGCCATTTTATCGTTGATACAATTTAATGACGGTCGCAAGGCCTAATGACGGGCGTCAGCCCAAACTAGGGACCCGCTTGCGGGACTGAGCGGAGCGAAGCGAGCGCGAAGAAGTGACAACGAAGCGCCCAAAGGGCGCGAAGTGTTATGACCTTTGCTCACTCTTCCGCTTGAAAAAGCTAGAGACCCATATGAGTACCAAAGGTAGTTTGTTGACAGAGGATTTTTTCATTCGCGCCGCGGGCCGTAAGCTCCGAGTGAGGAGACTTACCCACCCGGGGAACAATGGGCAGGACTCGCAGCCCACTCTCGTTTTTCTCCACGAGGGCCTAGGCTCCATTGAGATGTGGCACGACTTTCCGGAAGTGCTGTTAGAAAAGACTGGCTGCAACGGTTTGCTTTATGATCGCTGGGGTCACGGCAGATCCGATCCTTTAGACGGCAAAAGAACACTCCGCTACGTTCATGATGAGGCCTTAGACAGCCTACCTGATGTTTTACGACGTTGCGAAGTGGATGACTCTGTTCTCATTGGCCATAGCGATGGCGGTTCTATTGCTCTGATATTTGCCGCAGAATATTCTGAACGAGTCCGGGGAATAATTACTGAAGCGGCCCATGTATTTGTGGAAGAGATAACCCTAGAAGGTATCAAGGATGCTCTTGAGGTCTATAGAAGCACAGACCTCAAGGAAAAGCTCGCACGCTATCACGGGGATAATACAGAAAGAATCTTCAGGGCCTGGCATGAAACCTGGCTGCAGCCAGAGTTCAAGAGTTGGAATATTGAGGACTGTCTCCCTAAGATCAAGTGCCCGGTTCTGGTAATACAAGGCGAAGACGATCAGTACGGTACTATAGCTCAGGTGGAGGCCATAGCACATCAAGTAGCCGGCCCTGCCAAGCCTCTTCTCATTCCTGATTGTGCTCATATACCTCATAAGGAGGCTACTGACAGGGTTATCAAGGAAATGACCGAGTTCATTCTCAAGCTCCTTTAGGAGCAATTGAGATATTGAGAAATTGAGGAATTAAGGGATTAAGGGATTCAGGAATTAGAGAAGGTTGGTTGCGTCAAACTAATTCCTAAATTCCATAATTCCTAAATACCTAGATTCTTACGAAGGGGAAGATATGAGAAAAACAAGAATTCTCGGCGTGGGCATTTACTTACCAGAGCGAGAAGTTACCAATCAAGAACTTGAAGCCATCAAGGAGCTGGAAACCTCTGATGAATGGATTAGGCAGCGTACCGGAATTTTGACTCGGCGTTTTGTTTCAGAGGGAGAATCCGGCACCGACCTCGCAGTACACGCTTCAAGAGAAGCTATCGACAATGCCGGGCTCAGCCCTGACGACATCGACTTCATCATATATGCCACTTTGAGCCCAGATTATTTCTTCCCCGGCAACGGCTGCTTCTTGCAAGAGAGGCTCTTCGGCGACAGAACAATTGGTGCCTTAGATGTCCGCAATCAATGCTCAGGTTTTATATATAGCCTTGCTCTCGCTGATAGTTTGATAAAAAGTGGCCAGTATGACCGAATCCTCATTGTCGGCTCGGAGATTCACTCCACGGCGCTGAATTTTACCTTCAGCGGTCGAGACGTGTCAGTATTGTTTGGTGACGGCGCAGGAGCAGTGGTGGTGGGTCCGGCCACGGAGGGACACCCAGGTATACTGGCAAGCGCTCTGCACTCAGAGGGAAAGTACGCAAAGGAACTGTGGACTGAGTATCCTGCCAGCGCGCACCACCCAAGAATTTCTCATGAGAGCCTTGATCAAGGCAGGCATTACCCGTATATGAATGGACGCATGGTATTCAAACATGCGATCACCCGCATGGTTGAAGTGAGCCGGCAGGTCTTGTCAGAAGCCGGTAAAGAAGTGGCCGAGGTGAATTTGCTCTTACCTCATCAGGCCAACATGCGCATCAATCAAATGGTGGCATCCCAGTTGGGCGTCCCGGAAGAAAAGGTAGTGAACACCATCGCCTGGACCGGCAACACCACAGCTGCCACCATCCCTATTTGTATGCATGAGGCTCTGAAACAGGGGAAGTTAAAGGAAAACGATCTCGTACTCCTCACTGCCTTTGGGGCTGGTTTCACCTGGGCAGCCTCGTTGTTGCACTGGTAACAAAAAAAGGGCACAAGGCGCAGGGCACAAGGTACAAGGAGAGTGTAGTAGCAGGAGGTTTGAGGTTAGAGGTTTGAGGCAACAAACTTTAAAGAACTGATAAGTATTTAATTGCCTCCAACCTCAAGTGAAGTCCGCAGGACTGAGCGATCCTCCAACCTCCAACTTCCCAAAAACCCTACCTTGCGCCTTAGGCCTTGCACCTTGCGCCACCTTCGGAGATGGTCTATGAGCGTTCGCTGGAAGGTTACTATTTTCTTCATGATGGTCAGTCTTGCGCCTCTTCTCGTGGTTACCCTGGTAGGTCAACGGGGAATTGTGCGGATGGGTGA
>JASFGC010000135.1:0-9020 GCA_050123975.1 Syntrophobacterales bacterium
CTTTCAACCCGATCCGTAGTGTCAAACGAGGGAAGCTTGCTCTGACTCACCTTAGGCCTGTATTCGTATCGGATCTGAGGCCTCATTGTATGCCTCGTCTTGGTCCAGGTGTCACCACCCATTTTGAAGATCCCAACGATCTCGGTGGCGGCTTCCATTCCAGTCTCATAAAGAGTCCTGTTGTGGAAGGTCCTCTCTCGCACCCGGCTGTCTTCAGGTTCATCATACTGCTCTATCAAGTAGGCCGTCTCCAGGAGACCAACGAAGGGTTCAAGTTCCAGGTAACCACCTCGGCGCAGGGGTAAGGACAGCTGTGGATTGAGGTTCATCCTGTGGCCTCGGGTGCCCTCCGGCCTCCAGTAGTTCACGTAGACTGCATTTCCTTGCCAGAAAAAGGGTCCTCCTAGCAGGGGTTGTTTAGAAGCACTGTATGTCATCAGGGGAAGCTGCTGTAGCGTGGTTTCGTCTTGATCGTCATCGAGATTTTGATAATAATGGAGCTCGAAATTGGCGGCCTGAGCGGCCCAGGTTTTATTCAGGAGGAGATTTGACTGCCGGGTGGTAATGGTTTCATCATTTATGAGCCCCCGGCCGAAAGTCTTGCGGAAAATCTTATCAGAAACATTCCAACTACTAAACCCTGAAGTGAATGTCTGCAGGTAATCCGGGTCACTGACAACATCGAGATCCAGATTCCCTTGGATGCCATGTGGTAGAGCAAAATCCTGTTTGGATCGCCACCACCAGCGATCCTTGGTTACTCGTTTGAGGCCCGGTGGACTATACCAGTTTTCTGCCTCTAGCCCAGCTCTATCCTCCTGGTCACGGAGATAATCGAAACGAAGCACTCCTTTACTGTTCTTGCTGGCAGCATAGCGAAACTCAGGCCCCATCATCAGGCCGCGGTTGCTCATATAATGCGAGTATATGGTGGCGTCTGTGCTTCTGGAGATGGCCCAGAAAAAAGGAAGATCCACATCCCAGCCCAACCGGTCACCTTTCCCCAGTCGGGGCGGTAAAAAGCCCGTTTGTCTCTTCGTCTTGGCGGGAAATACCAGGTACGGGGTGTAAAGCACAGGGACAGATCTCACATGAAACCGGGTATGTCTTGCAAAACCATAGCCCTCCAAAGTAACGCGTAGGTCACTGGTCCGGAAATGCCAGCTGGGACGGTCGCCATCACACGTAGTGAATCTGGCCCGCTCCACATGATAGGTCTGTGGACCCAGTTTCTCGATAATTTCACCACTAAAGTGAAAGTTCCCTTTGGCCAGAAAACCCCTGCCGGACTTGATGATGCCTGTCTGCTCTTCCAGATCCAGAAACGCCCTCTCCCCTTCCAGCCAGTCATCGCCTTGCTCGATTCGAACGTCACCTTCGAGAATAGCCTCACGGGTAAGCGCATCCAAACGAGCCTCATCGGCGGTAATCACCCTGCCCGGGGCGTGCAGAGTAACATTCCCCCTCGCTGTATAGATATTCTGGCGCTCATCGTAGGAAAAATAGTCGGCTCGCAGCCGGTATTCTGAATCTTCCCCCGATTTAGCGAAGGACTTCCCAAATCTCTCCTGGGATCCCGCGGGTAAGTCAGGAAAGAATAAGAATGATACCAAGAGGCAAAGCCCAAAGATTCTTACAGTCTTTCTCATAGCCTACCCTATGAGGATGGGTATTTCAGCACGAACGGGGTGGCGGAACTAGCCCCGGTATTTCGCTGGGTTTGCCCTGTTCTTTTCTTCCTGGATCTCCTTGACCTCACCGATAAAGTAGAGCGAGCCAGTCACCAGTACCAGATCTTCGGAAGTGGCCAACCCCATGGCCTTGTCAAGCGCTTCTCCGACAGGTCTTACCAGCTCGGTTCGCTCGGTAAATTCCCCTGCCACTGCCTGGAGTGACTCCGGCTCTGCTGCCCTTTCATATGTGGGCCGGGTGAGAATGATCCGCTCTGCCAAAGGAGCCAATCTGAGGAACATACCGCGAAGATCTTTGTCTGCCATAATCCCCAGCACTACGATGAGCCTTCTATAGGTGTACTGTTCCTGCAAAGCCTGACGGAGAGCGACTATACCGGCGTAGTTGTGGGCTCCATCCAGAAGAACTGGCGGCTTCATAGTGAGCAATTCCAATCTTCCGGGCCAGCGGGTTTTGACCAACCCTTCTCTAATCTGATCTTCGTCCAGCTTATAGTAGCCCCATCGCTCCAGAACCTCAAGGCCTCCCAAGGCAGTGGCAGCATTCACCACCTGGTGGCGACCAGCAAGGGGCACATGAAGATTTCCTAGTCGCCATCCCAAGCCGCTGTAGGAAAAGCGCTGTTTACCCATGGTCCGGACCTTGATCTGCCGGCCAATTCGATAACAGGGAGCATTGAGGGCGGAACACCTGGTTTTAATAACCGCTAGGGCCACTGGCTGCTTTACTGCGGTTATCAGTGGTACTCGCTCCTTAATGATCCCCGCTTTTTCCCGAGCGATTCGACTCAGGGTGGAGCCGAGAAACTCCTGATGGTCATACGATACGTTGTTGATGATTGTGAGTTTTGGTTGAACCACGTTGGTGGCATCAAGGCGCCCTCCCATGCCCACTTCCAAGATAGCCCAATCCACTTCCTTTTCCGCAAAAAGGCTCAGTGCCATGGCAGTGGTCATCTCAAAAAAGGTGGGCGGCTCGCGTTCATCCACCATAGCCCTCACTGTCTTAAAGACGTCCATAATATCCTCGTCCCCAATATCCCGCTCGTTCAGGCGAAAGCGCTCATTGAATCTGACCAGATGAGGCGAGGTATATAAGCCAACCGTGAAGCCTGCCCGCACCAGAATAGCGGAGAGCATGGCTGCAGTGGACCCTTTACCATTGGTACCGGCAATGTGGATTGTCTTCAACCCTGCCTGGGGATTGCCGATCCTTTCTAGCAAGCTGCTGGTACTGGAAAGGCCGAACTTGATGCCATATTTCTGCAGGTCATAGAGGTAGTTCAGAGTCTGATCGTAGCCTTGTCCGCCCACTTTACAGTGTTCCTCCGTTCGGCTGTAAGTAGCGAATCCGAAGCCAAAGGACCCAGCTTTGCACTGCCCCCTGACGCTAAGCGCTAAGCGCAGAGTGCAAAGCATGGGGTAAACAGTAAACGGTTCACGGTAAACCGATCATGCGTTAGCTCCTCAACTGTTCACCGTTTACTTTTTACCGTTCACTCTTTTGTTTGCTATGCGCCATGCGCTATGCTCTAGGCGATGTGACCTGGCCCCAAGGACCAAGTTTTCGATGTTTCATAACCCTGCTCGTTCGGAATTCTAATTTCAGTATATGGAGCCGACACGCTCCAAAGGCGCATAGTCGAGATGGAGCAATCTAGTACGTCCATCCTCAAACCGAATCTGTACTTTTAGACTGTCAGGAACAGCGACTACCTTCCCCCTGCCAAAAAATGGGTGCCGCACCGCATCACCGGGACTGAGACTCATTTCTTCCTGCGACTCAGTTTCTGAATCTGCACCACGAGTGGATGGCACTTGGTCTCCATCATGGAAATATCTCCCAGGAGGGAGTTGCTCCAGAAAGAGCGAAAGGGGGACAGAGCGAAAACCTGTCCGACGATCAAAAACTGTGTGTGGACAGCAAAGATACAAAAACTCCTTGGCTCTCGTAACTGCAACATAAACGAGCCGCCGCTCCTCTTCCAGCACCTCATTGTCGGCGTATGCTTGACTGGAAGGTAATCGCCCTTCCACCGCCGAAATTAAAAATACTGCTCGCCATTCCAGTCCCTTCGCCGAATGGATGGTAGAGAGCACCACGTGGTCCCTAGCGAAGTCCGAATGGTCTTGTGGCACGTTGGCACTGGGTGGTTCCAAGGCAACATCTGCCAAGAATTCTCTCAGACTATCGTATTTCAAGGTCCAGTCCTGTAGATAATCCAGCTCCCTAAGTCTTTTGGGATAGTCGTCGAACTTGGTCAGTAAAATAGGCTCATAGTAACTACGCACCGCCCGCACTTGTTGACTCACGTTAAGACCCGGTTTGGAAAGCTCTTCAAAGAGTTCCAGCAGACGGTGGAGACCGTGTTTTGCCGGAAGTTTTTTAGCGTACGAAGCCAATCTCCTCACGTTCTGTTTGTTCTGGCCAAGATAGCTGAGTATTTCCTGACTACGTTTGCTTCCCACTTGGTTAATTAAAAGCAGCAGTCGATTCCAGCTGATTCGATCTCGAGGGTTTTTCCAGGCTCGTAAATGGGCCAATACATCTTTGACATGAGCCGATTCAATGAACTTGAACCCACCATATTTAACAAAAGGTATACCTTGCCTGGTCAGGGCCACCTCCAGATCAAAGGAATGGTAACTTGCCCTGAAAAGCACCGCCATCTCCCGCAAAGGTATCCCTTGAAGCTGCAATTCCTTGACTTTCTGGCAGACAAACTCAGACTGCCCACCTTCGTCTGCAGGCCTTACTAACAGGGGTGGTGCTCCCTCAGTCTTGCGGGTATACAGGCACTTGGTATACTTTTCCCGCGCCAATTGTATGATGCCATTGGCCAAATCGAGTATCGGCTGGGGACTTCTATAGTTTTCCTCGAGTTTGAAAAGTTTGGTTTCAGGAAAGAGCTTGGGAAAATCCAGAATATTGCGAAAGTGAGCACCGCGAAAAGAGTAAATCGACTGGCTGTCATCACCCACAACCATGACGTTCTGATGGAAAGATGCCAGCGCCTGAACAATCTGTGCCTGCACCAGGTTGGTGTCCTGATATTCGTCCACCAGAACGTAATTGTACTGTGAGGAGAGTTCCAGACTCACATCCCTGTGTTCCCGTAAGAGCTGGTTAAGATAGACAAGCAGGTCGTCAAAGTCCATCATATGATGTTGACGTTTGTAAGAGGTATAATGTTCCCAGAGCTTTGTCAGTTGACTCTGGTACTGGAGGAACTGGCCGTATTCACGAAAAAGTATCTGCTCTAGAGTTTCGGCCCGATTTACTGCTTTACTGAAGATCTCAGCAATAGTCCTTTTTCTGGGAAAACGTCGGTTTTGATCCCGGAAGCCAAGATTCCCGACCAGTAAGTTTATTACCTGTTCGCTGTCCGAACGATCGATGATGCCGAAATCTGGCTCCAAGGAAAGGTAGGTGTGAAAGCGGTGGAGCACCCTGTTTGCCAGCCAATGGAAGGTACCACCCACCACCTCTTGGCAGCGATGATCAAGCATGGACGAGGCTCGGGCGATCATTTCCCCGGCTGCTCTGCGGGTGAAAGTGAGCAGCAAGATTGATCCTGGGGCTATGCCTTGCTCCACCAGCCAGGCAACCCGATAGACGAGAGTTCGTGTCTTCCCGCTTCCTGCACCTGCTACGACAAGTATGGGTCCGTCACCTGCAGTTACTGCTTGGTACTGGGCGCTATTGAGCTCGCCTTCATAATCAATTCGTCTAGTTGCCATGCGCAATCAACAAGGATCAAACCCTCAAGTGGGCTCATTGCATGAGGAGCAGGGACGATTTACAGCAGTAGTGGCCTGGTGGTTTCCTCTACCTTTAGGTATATGACAGTAGGGTTACTCAATCTCGGCTGAAGTATTCTACAACATCGGCTGTTAAAGCTTCGATGGTATACTCTGCTGGCATTATGTCTACCTTTAAGCCATGCTCACCTGCTGTCTGGGCGGTGATTGGCCCTATGCAGGCAATGGCGACCTTATCCAAGAGGGATGGCAGGTCGTCGCCAGGAAACATGGCAGCGAAATTCTCTACCGTGGAGGAACTCGTAAAAGTAATGCAGGAGATGGCACCTTTTTTCAAAAGATTTCTCACCTCTTGACTTTTCCCGGCTGGACGAATAGTCTCATAAGCTGTCACCACATCTATTTGCCCGCCCATTTCTTCTAGTTTTTCCGGCAGAATCTCCCGCGCCTTGGCAGCTCTCGGCAGGAGAAACCTTTTCCCCCGCACCTCGTGTTCACCCAGTCCTTCGATCACTGCCTCGGCTCGGTATTCGGATGGAACAAGATCGAGACATAGACCACGGTCCGTTAGCTCTGCCGCAGTTTTAGGACCTATAGCAGCGATTCGAATTCCGTGGAGAGCCCGTACATCTTCACCGTGCTCTCGAAGGCGCCGAAGAAAGAAGCGCACACCATTGACGCTGGTAAAGATCAACCAGTCATAAAACCCAAGGTTGCGAATAGCCTCATCCAGTGGTTCCCAACTGGCGGGCGGAACTACTTCAATAGTGGGGAATTCCAGGCACTGAGCCCCTTTCCTTTCCAGCAGGATACGGAAAGCACTGGCCTGTTCTCGGGCCCGAGTTACCACCACTGTCTTACCAAATAGTGGCCGTTCTTCGAACCAGTTGAGATGTTGGCGTAGCCCTGCGACTTCTCCAACCACGATGATGGCAGGGGGCTTGATCTTGGCTTCCTCGACGACCTGGACAATACTGCCAAGTGTCCCAGTAACTGTTTGCTGTTCTACTGTCGTACCCCAGCGAATGACTGCCACTGGTGTTTCCGCTGCCCTGCCGTGATCCATCAATTGAGAACTGATGAACTCCAGGTTTCTCACTCCCATGAGAAAGACCAGAGTGCCCACACCGGTAGCCAGTCGGTCCCAGTGAATGTCGGACTCTTCCTTTCCTGGCATTTCATGTCCGGTAACAAAGGCCACCGAGGCAGACAATCCTCTGTGCGTCAAAGAAATACCTGCGTAAGCCGGCACAGCGATAGCTGAGGTAACTCCCGGTACTACCTCAAAAGGAATGCCCGCTTCTTTTAGGGCGAGCGCCTCTTCTCCACCACGACCAAAGATGAAAGGGTCCCCCCCCTTGAGACGAACCACAAACGAATCGCGCCCCTTCTCCACCAAGAGGGCATTGATTTGCTCCTGACTCATGGCGTGATCCCCTGCTTTCTTACCTACGTAAAGCCGCTCTGCTTCAGGGGGCGCGAATTCCAGCAGTTTCTCACTGGCCAGGTAGTCGTAGATAACTACCTCTGCCTGCTGAAGGCACTCTATTGCCTTGAGAGTAGCAAGGGCCGGATCACCAGGTCCGGCCCCAACCAAGTATACTCTTCCATGCTGTACGTCCAAAGTCTGATCACCCTTTCTTGGTTGAGATATCCGGTTTAAAAGGGACTGAGAATCTACTGATTGTCGTAAAGCTCCGCCAGAATCTCAGCCCCCCCTGATTCCAGAATCACTTCCGCCAACCGCTCTCCGACAATTTCTGGTTGTTGGGCATCTCCTCGAAGTTCCTTGCGAATCAACCGCACACCCTCTAAATCGGCCACCATTCCAGTGAGGATCAGGGTCTCACCTTCCATGGTTGCGTGAGCGCCGATGGGCACCTGGCAGCCACCTTCCAAGCGTTTGAGAAAAGCACGCTCGGCACTAACCATTGTCATGGTTTGTTGGTGGGCAAGGCTTGCTACCATCTTGTTGGTGAAGCCGTCGGCGGTTCTGGTCTCTATTCCCAGTGCTCCTTGTCCTACCGCCGGCAGTATACGCTCCGGCTCAAGGTACTCGGAAACCACATGGCTCAATTCCATCCGTTTGAGTCCCGCAGCAGCCAGTATAATGGCATCGAAACCTTCACTTTCCAACTTACGCAACCGGGTATCCACATTGCCCCTCAAGGTTTCAATATGAAGATCGGGCCTGAAATGAAGGAGCTGGGCAGCGCGCCGCAAACTGCTCGTACCCACTCGAGCACCTTGTGGCAGGGCCTCGAGACCTACCCCGTTTCTCGTGATGAGCGCATCCCGCGGATCTTCTCTGGGCGGCATTACCGCCAAGTGCAACCCTTCCGGGAGCTCGGCGGGCATATCCTTAACACTATGAACGGCCAGATCTGCCCTACCGTCTAACAGGGCCTCCTCGATCTCTTTGACAAAGAGGCCCTTGCCGCCAACTTTTGCAAGAGGCACGTCAAGGATCTTGTCGCCTGTTGTTTTGATGACGAGCAGCTCTATTACCAGTTCTTCATGAGCCGCCTGCAGTTGAGCCTTTACAAACTCTGCCTGCCAAAGGGCTAAAGCACTTCCCCGAGTGCCGATACGCAAAGATCTCTTTTCAGGCAAGGACATATTTCTTATAAGTGTCCGTCCGGCAATCAGAGATTATCGGATGGAGCTGTGAGCACTCAGTTGTTAGAGGTCGGCCTAACCTCATGTTTTAAAATGTATTTTGCTGAGAGCTGATCGCTGGTGGCGCTCAGGCGAAAACCGGGGTTTTCGGATGAGCACTAATCAGTGGCAGCTGCTGCAATTAGTGGCGGCACAGCCGCTGCAGTCACTGGCGCCACTTCCCATCCTACTGCTGGCTGCGCCTTTGTCTCCACCACTCTTGAAACCGAATACGGAGAGTACACGTTTGACATTCTCTGTACTGCAGGTGGGACATCCCACTGGATCAGAAGACCGAAACACCAAGATTTCGAATTGGTCATCACAACTTTCGCAGTAATATTCGTAAATGGGCATCAACTTCTCCTGTAAAACCGTGCAACTTGCTCGTTGGTACGCTGAGCCTTGGCAGTCAAAGGTGTTGCGCCATTGCTGACAACACCAAGGTAGCAGCCATGCTCCTTAGCGTAGATATAATACCAACAGCACAGAGGACTGACAACAGCCCAAGACTCGACTACCACACTGCCCTCTATGCGCTTATGGTTCAGCCGGTTCTATCAGCACGGATGTACCAGCATCAACCGACAAAAACTGTGTAGGATCATCCAACAGCTGGCCAACTACATTGACAGCGCTGGCAGGTCTAATTTCCCCGGGCCCACTGATGGGCGTGACACCGAAGAAAATACAGAACGCCTCGCCCTGAGGCCAGTAGCCCAAATCTCCGAGTTGCACCACTTCTTTGGCATCAACTGCCAGGTCGTGTGATACTGGAATCCTGAAATATATCTCTTCTCCCCAGGTGTTTGCCAAACCCTCAAGGGGTAATGCCTGCCAAATCGCCATGGCCGTCTTCGACTCATTGAGCTCCGCCTCAGCAGTAATGTGGCCGGCTTTAATCACGAT
>JASFGC010000136.1:0-9002 GCA_050123975.1 Syntrophobacterales bacterium
GAAAAATTTCATCGGTGGGCAGCTTGACCAATACATATCTGCTTACTCCACGCTCACTCAGACGGGTAAGCGTGCGTGATTCGGAACTGGCGACGTAAACTGTGGAGACGAATTCCATTTTCTTGAGAAACTGCGCCGCCACCACCGCGGCGGTGCGACGACCTCCCACTGCATAGTGAAAACCGTAATTCTCAAAAAGCTTGTTGTTTAGGCTTTCAGCGTACTTCTCGTCTACCTCGTAAAGATCTTTGGTAATGTAGCGCAGCTGCTGGGCCATCTCTTCGGTAGCGTTGTCAATGGGCCAGTCAATCTTCACATGGAAGTGAGTCATGGCATAGCGGGTTCTGGTCCTGATGGTTGGATCTTTCTGAATCAACAAGGCGTAGTCTACCGGCAATAGGTCAAGCACGAGATTTTCAAAACCAGGGTTTTCGAAGTACCGCAAGTTCTTGGTATACTTTTTGTGCAGTTGAATGTGGGCACGCTCAGCGATTCCTTCTTTGGTAACCTTATTGGAATCGAAAAAGCGGATATATTTTTTGTACCAACCTGGAATGGTTCCTTCGCAAAACATCACCAGAAAGTGATTGTGAAGAATGTACTCTTTCTCCACCACCCGCGCCCGGGGTTTGAGCTCTCGTTTTGGCACGAATGGGTATGGCTCTTCGGCCTCGCAGAAGTTCCAGTATGAATCAATGAGAGCGTACTGTATCAGGTAATTATCCATCTGGTCTCTAAGGACCTCGTACACAGATCGCCGCAATCGATCTTGCAGGCTCAGCTGATATCGATAGGGCCACGTAGGCATTCTCGTACTCCTCTCATCTCCAACACCAACTCCCCCCTGACTACACTTCTATGAAGCAGTAAAGTTGTACCACGGCAGCAAAAGACGGAGTTGTGATAACTTGCTGTTAATTCTATCGAATTATGGTCTTTTGTCAAATACTTTTCTCAGGGCCTACAGGTGGCTTGAACTCACGTTGAGAGGGAATAGATCTACGCTGGTTCGTCAACCATTCTCTGGGGTAAATAGAAGACATATTCGGCGGCGAGCAGATCAAACTGCACCCTGGTCTCATGTTCCACTTTTGCATAGAGAACCTTTAGGGTGTCAGCTTGCTGGATTTGGGCAAAGAAATCACTACGGCGATAAAAGTTCGGATGCAAGGGCAACAGGAACTGGTTGGAGTCCCCTTTCCAGGAGAAATTGAGACTGCGCCGCAAATCCATTATGGTCTTGTAGACTCTGCGCAACAAATCGGTACGCAACAGCGGCGAGGAGCTGTTAACCACACATTCCATAAGCCCTGCCAACAGGTAAAACTCCCTGGCTTGCTCCTCACTTTCCCTCCACCGGTAAAGTCCCATGACCGTGTAGTCGCAGCCACCCACCAAACTGAAGTGTTCGGGTACAAAACTGAGATGGCTGTGCCCGTTGGTAATGGCCTGATGTCGATGGGTCTGGTACTTCTCCGCTTCGCTCCGAAGGCACTGCAATATCTGCCCTTGGCGCCAGTCACCGCGGCGAAACTCCAGGGGTTTACGACAAATGAGGTTGTCGTCACCCTTGCGGCCATTGCCAAACTGAATGATTTTTGCCATCGGCTCCATATATTTTGGGGTTGCATAAGCACTATATCAGACAACATCCTGAATCACAAAAACATTGATCATCTGGCATTGAACAATGCTCATTGATCATTTGAAATCTGTCATTCTTCACCGCGTCTCCCTGTCACCGCGTCGTTCCTTCTTGCCCGTTTCCCTCCTGCCGAGTGCTCGCTGCTCGCTGCGCTTTGCTCAGTTCCCAACCTCAGGATCTGGTCCCCGGTTTTGCAACTCTCATTGAGCATTCAAAATTGTTACTTGAGGGATAATAATCATGTACCCGTCTCACTTAAATGCGAAATGATTAATGTGAAATGCGAAATGTCTAATCTGTACTGCCTGGGACTCCAGGTCGAGTCATTTCTTCAGCATCTAGTATCTCGAGAAGCTTTTCCTCCGGGAGAACCTTTAATTCCAGAGCTACTTCTCGTACTGTCTTGCCACTATCGTAGGCCACGTGCGCTATGTGGGCGGCTCTATCATAGCCTATCTCGGGGGCCAGTGGAGTACAGAGTGCCAAGCTTTGTTCCACCAACTCCCGACACCGTTGTTCATTGGCCTCAAGTCCTCGCAAACATTTTTCCGTGAAGTTGCCAATCCCGGTTTTGAGCAACTCCACAGACTGCAGCAGATTGTACGCCATCACCGGCATCATAACGTTGAGCTCCAGGTTTCCAGCCTGCCCACCAATAGCCACGGCCCAGTCATTGGCCATGACTTGTACTGCCACCTGGAGAAGAGATTCAATGATGACCGGATTGACCTTGCCGGGCATGATGGAGGAGCCTGGCTGCACTGGAGGAAGGTGAAGCTCTCCCAACCCACACCGTGGTCCAGAAGCTAACCAGCGCAGGTCATTGCCGATTTTTGTGAGTGTCACCGCCAACGCTCTGAGAGAACCACTAGCAGCAACCAGGGCATCCTGTCCCCCCTGGGCGGCAAAATGATTCTTGGCCTCCTCTAGAGGAAGATCGGTTTCCTCCGCCAGCTGGGCTATGACTTTCGGGGCAAAGTCAACCACCGCATTAAGCCCCGTTCCGGTAGCTGTACCCCCCAAGGCCAATTCCATCAAACCGTCAAAGGCCTGTTCAATACGTGACCGGGCCAATTCCATTTGCCGGGCGTAACCACTGAACTCCTGCCCCAGACGCACCGGGGTGGCATCTTGAAGATGGGTGCGTCCGATTTTGATGATGTGGTCAAAATGCTCACTCTTAACCTCAAGCTCCTTGTGAATGGCCATCAGCGCAGGCAGCAGGCCATTCTTAATGCTTTCGGCCACGGCCAGATGAATGGCAGTGGGGATGACATCATTGCTCGACTGGCCTCTGTTTACGTGGTCATTGGGGTGCACAGGCGTCTTGCTACCCACTTCACCCCCTAGAATTTCAATGGCACGATTGGCAATGACCTCGTTGGCATTCATATTGGTGGAGGTGCCGGAGCCTGTCTGAAAAATATCCACAGGAAACTGGTCATCCATCTTACCCTCTACCACCTCGGTAGCTGCTCGTGCTATGGCTTCGGCCACCTCTTGGGAGAGAAAACCCAACTCGAGATTCACCCGAGCTGCAGCTCGTTTTATCAGACCCAGAGCGCGAATGAATTCCCGAGGAAACCTGAGACCACTAATGGGGAAATTTTGCACCGCTCGCTGGGTCTGGGCTCCGTAATAGGCCGCCGCCGGTACCCGCACCTTCCCCATGGAGTCAGTCTCGATCCGATATTCTTGTTCGTTCATTTCGCAATCCTCCGATGAATATTGTCAACATTCATTTACATGTGGGCCCAAGGCGCACGGCATAAGGCGTAAGGCAGAGGGAGAGGATAAGTTTTCTTTGACTGTTTTTGCCTTGTGCCCTGCACCTTGCACCTTGTGCCTTTCTCTAAAATGAATAAAAGAACTCGTTCTGGTTCAGGATCTCACAGCCATCGGCGGTTACCCGCACCATGTTTTCCAAACGCACCCCACCCCAACCGGGAAGATAGATCCCGGGTTCGATGGTAACCACCATGTCTTCCTCAAGCACCATGGAACTACTTTTGCCGAATCCCGGCTTCTCGTGCACCGCCAGTCCAATACCATGACCGAGACCATGACCAAAATTCTCTCCATATCCGGCAAGGGCTATGTAATCGCGGGCCACGCGATCTACTTCCAAAGAATCAGTTCCGGCCCGCACTGCAGCCATGGCCCGTAATTGAGCCTCCCTCACAACACCATAAACCTCACGCGCTTTACTGTCCGGCTCTCCGAGAATGAGTGTGCGAGTCATATCCGAACAGTAGTGATCCAGCCTGGCGCCCAGATCAATAATGATTGTCTCTGACTCCCCGAGCTGGCGATCACTGACCACTGCGTGTGGCATGGCAGCGCCAGGTCCGGAGGCCACTATGGGCGGGAAAGAGATGGCCTCAGCGCCCGCTTCTCGCATGAGTTGTTCGATGCGCCAGGCCAGTTGTTTTTCTGTCTTTCCTACTTCTGCCTCTGCCACTATGGTTTCCAAAACAGACTCGGTCAAGGCCAGAGAGTTACGAATGGCCTGGATTTCTTCCGGTTCTTTGACCGTTCTCAACCCCTCCACCAACTCGCCCCCGGGCAACATCTCTCCTTGCGGATTCCATTTTTGTAAGGCCTCTTGAATCTTCATAACCCGGGCGTAGGTGAGATGGTGGTTTTCAAAACCAAGGGTATTGGTGCCAAGGCTCGCGAAGATCTCCGGCAGGATGTTGGCAAGATTTTCTTTATAAATAACGACTTCAAAATCAGGAGCTTCCTTTTCCGCTTGTTCCTGATAGCGAAAATCCGTGGCCAGCACTTGAGTTTTCTCGGTAAGGAAGAGGAAACCGGAGGATTCGGTCAATTGCATGTCCTCTGCCCAAAAACCGCTGAGGTAGGCCCGATTCCACGGCTCTGAGACCAAGAGGGTGTCAAAGGGTTTTTCGGGCAACAGTTTCTTTACCTTTTCCTGACGTCTTTGAAATGGGGTCAAATTATCCATGAGCAGCTCCAAGCCAGTACGATTTTGGGGTTCAATTCCTTGGCTCTTATACAATGTGAACTATACTCAATATGTGCACACGGCACAACTGAAGCGTCACTTGCATTTACCATAGTTCTATTACTATAAGCATCAGGAGCGCAATTCTCACATTATCAAGAAAGAATCCGGACCCAAAGGACCCGATCTCAGGGTTTCAGGTTTCAGGTGTCAGGTGTCAGGGAAGAAAAATAAAACCACTGAAACCTGAAACCTCTTCTACCAGCATAGCCATTGAACTCTGACCCCCGCGAGACGGGATCGTGGACTGGCCCCTAGGACCAGGTTCTCGATGTTGAATAAGGTCGCCTCTCGAGAAAAATTTGACAAGGCAAATTATATATTTTATACCCAACGGTGCTAATGAGTGCTCATCCGAAAACTGCAGTTTTCAGATGAGCGCGTTCAGTCCTTCGACTTCGCTCAGGACATGCTATCAGCGCTCAGCCATCAGCAAAGTAAAGAATCCGGACCCAAAGGACCCGATCTCAGGGTTTCAGGTGTCGGGTTTCAGGTGTCAGGAAAGAAGAACAAAAAAACTGAAACCTGAACACTGAAACCTGAAACCTCTTTTACCGGCAAAGCCATTGAACTCTGACCCCCGCGAGACGGGATCGTGGACTGGCCCCAAGGACCAGGTTTTCAATGTTGAATAAATCACAGACCACACATTGACCTGGTCCCGCCTAGGCGGGACTGAACGCTGGCAGCTCCATTCGGGAATCTTCAAGTTCCCGATGAACCTTTGGCAGGAAAGGATTACCATGTATTCCAAGATGCTTGTTCTGCGCTTTCCCAAGGATATTGTGAATGAACCCATCATCGCCAATCTGGTGCGTGACTATGACCTAACCTTCAATATACTCAAGGCCACTGTCTACCCCCGTCGGGAAGGTATGGTGGTCATGGAACTTCAGGGGCAGGGCCGCAATGATTACAACCGTGGTATTCGCTACCTCGAGCGGAGGGGAGTCATTGTGGACACAGTTGCTCAGGATATTCAAAGAGACATGGACAAGTGTTTCGAGTGTGGCGCCTGCACTGCTGTCTGCCCTACTGGGGCCCTTCACATCGAAAGGCCAAGTATGCATGTGCAGTTCGACCCCGAGAAGTGCAGTGGCTGCGAACTCTGCGTGAATACCTGTCCAGTAAGGGCCATGATCGTGAGTATCGATCGGGCCGAGGCCTTATGAGGAAGCATAAGCCGCAAACAAATCCCTTGAGCTTCAACGATACCTGCAGCCACAGCCGCTCTTCCGGAAACGAAACCAGCGATCAAATCAGACAATTGTACCCTCATAAACCCAAAGCAAATGAAACCGTGGCAGTGGCAGTCAGTGGCGGCGTGGACAGCATGGTGACCGTTCTGCTGCTCAAAGAGCAGGTGCACGAGGTCTTGGCCCTGCACATGATCCTGCGCCCGGAAGATTCAGCGGAACCAGGTGAACATATCGTTCAGTTAGCAGCCCGACTAAATGTCCCCCTCCACGTGGTGGACCTTCGCCGTCCCTTCCGCCAGCAAGTAATAAAACCGTTTTTGCAGGCGTACCGCCGGGGTAAAACCCCCAACCCTTGCGTAATCTGCAATCCGAGCATCAAATTCACCCTGCTCCAAGAACAAGCTGGCAAACTGGGAGCAACCACCCTCGCAACCGGCCATTATGTCAGATTGCTTCGTGATGAGTCTGACGGGAGTTTGCGTCTTTTTCGTGGACGAGATCGGAGCAAAGACCAGTCTTACTTCCTCTATCGACTCGGCCAAGAGCAATTGGCGCGCACATTCTTTCCGCTGGGAAATTATCTGAAAAGCGAAGTGAGAAAGTTGGCTACAGACGCTGGGATGCGAGGGTATTATCGGCCGGAGAGCCAGGAAATCTGTTTCATCTCTGATAACGACTACAGGGCTTTTCTTGAACAGCACCTGGGATCAGACCTGCCGGGACCAGGACCTGTCGTGGATCTCAAAGGACGACAACTTGGCGAACATGAGGGTATCCACCGCTACACCATAGGCCAACGGAGGGGCCTTGGCATTCCTTCCTCAGCGCCTTACTACGTTATCGGTCTCGAGCCCGACAGCAACACAATCAGGGTGGGACGCGAGAACGACCTCAGACGCAGGGAAATGCTGGTGACAGATGTTAACTGGATCACCACATCTCCACCCGCCTCGGAGTTGCAGGCACTGGTGCAGGTTCGCTCACGCCACCGGGAGTCACCGGCTTTACTAAAGCCCACTGCCGGAGGGACTCTGGTTCGTTTTCTCGAGCCCCAGAAAGCCATTACACCTGGACAATCTGCAGTCTTCTATAATGAGGACGAGGTCTTGGGCGGCGGCATCATCGAGCAGGTGCTTTTATGAGCACAATAGCGTTGGCAACTCTCGGCTGCAAGGTCAATCAGTGCGAATCCGCCTATTTGGAAGAAGAACTAACACAGGCTGACTTTTTGATTCGCCCTTTTACCGGCAGAGCCGACCTCTACTGCATCAACACCTGTGCTGTGACCAGCCGGGCTGCCATGCAGTCACGCCAGCTGATCCGGCGTGCGCGTCGTCAAAATCCTGAAGCCGAGGTGGTGGTCATGGGCTGTTATGCTCAGATTGCTGCCGAGGAAATAGCCGCTATACCGGGAGTTACTCACATACTCGGCACCACTGAAAAGCTATCACTATTGGATTATCTTGCTCACCCTGAACAAAATCAGCCGCCGTATGTGCAGGTAAATGACGTCCGCACAGCCCCCGCACCCCAGCCTCTGGTTTTCTCGGGTTTTTCTCACAGAACTCGTGCCTTTCTTAAGGTTCAAGACGGGTGCGATGCTTTCTGCTCCTACTGTATTGTTCCTTATGCCCGCGGTCGTAGCCGCAGTATCAGCTTGGAGTCCGTTTTGAGCCAGGTGGCCAGATTCCTGGACCATGGTTATCAAGAGGTCGTACTCACAGGCATCCATTTGGGCCAGTGGGGCTTAAATTTCAATCCACGGCAGGACTTGATCGATCTGCTCCGTTCCATAATTAAGCACCGTCCACCTCCCCGCCTTCGACTCAGTTCCCTGGAACCTGGTGAGATCACCTCGGATTTGCTCGACCTGATAGCTACTGAGCCCAGTCTCTGTCCTCACCTACATATTCCACTGCAAAGCGGTGACGCCACTATTCTTGCCCGCATGAACCGCCACTATCACCCCGACCTCTACCGGGATCTTGTGCTGGAAGCCACTCAACGCATTCCCTATTTGGCTGTGGGAGCCGATGTGCTGGTGGGCTTTCCCGGCGAGACTGATGCATGCTTCCAGAATAGCTATCGGTTGATTGAATCTCTTCCCATAGCCTATTTGCACGTCTTTCCTTATTCACCCCGACCTACCACTCCTGCAGCTACCATGAGCGACCAGGTGTCTCCAGCAGTAATTCGTCAGCGCTCTGGGCTGCTGAGAGAACTGGACCTAGAAAAACGGCTGGCGTTTTTGCAACGATTCTTGGGAGAAATGCAGCAGGTTCTGGTGGAGAATAGGTGGGATGAAGCGAGTTCCATGCAGTGTGGATTCACCGACAATTACTTACCGGTGTTGGTCCCGGCTGACGCGTCTCTGGAGAATCAGATCATCATGGCCCGCATGGATCGACTCGAAGGAAATCGACTGGTGGCCATCCCTGTCTAGCCCGGATATAGAAACAGCATAGATTAAGGAATTTAGGGATTTAGGAATTCAGGAATTGGAAAAACAACAAAGCCCAATTTTTTAATTCCTCAATACCTTAATTCCTCAATTCCTCAATTATCTATTTACTCAAATCCTAGATAAACGACCCGATCCGGACGGCGGGGCGGTACCCGTGGAGTTTCATCGGGATACCCCATAGGTGTTATCGCCACCAGGGTCATATCTTGCACCCCCAGAAAACGGCTGATCTCATTGGCAACCGTTACCGGACCCGTCATCCAGCAGGTTCCCAGCCCCTCTGCATGTGCCGCCAGGAGTAAATTCTGCATGGCAGCAGCAACGTTCTGAAAGCTGGTGACATCCTGATTGTTCGCCGGTTCGAAATAAGCACACACCACAATCGGGGCATCACCGAGTCGCTTGAAAAACCTACGAGTGGCCTCAATGATCTTGGGCTTTTCTGCGTACAGTTGTTGGAGTTGCGGTTCCAGGTACTGAAAACTGGTGGAAGAAATTGATACCAGCTTCTCTTTCCGCTCTCCCGTCAGGACGAAGAACTTCCAGTTCTGCCTGTTCATTCCCGAGGGCGCCCACAGAGCGACTTCAAAGATCTTTTCAATGAGATCTTTGGGGACTGACGTATTCTTGAATTTGCGAACACTTCTTCTCCCTTTGATGGCTTCA
>JASFGC010000137.1:0-8931 GCA_050123975.1 Syntrophobacterales bacterium
CCTTGTCACCAGTATAGTTGATCGCCTCTTGGGCATTGAAGATGCTGTGGTCAAGAGCTCGTTGTGAGTCAAGGTAAACTCGTGCTTTTTCCTGGTTGGCCGAAAGCTGATAATGATAG
Source organism: Syntrophobacterales bacterium (assembly GCA_050123975.1). GTDB lineage: Bacteria > Desulfobacterota > Syntrophobacteria > BM002 > BM002 > BM002. Next base: position 120 of record JASFGC010000137.1, read on the forward strand.
GCTAGGGTGGCAGCCGAAGACAACAGCCGTTGTTCGTAAAGGGTTTCTTGATAATCGCCGATGCGCTGGTGAAGTTCCTTTTTTCGATCCTCAGCGATTGCGCCATAGGTAATCTCCAACACACGTTTGCCAAGGAACTTTATGGTGTCATCATTCATCTGGTAATCTGTGCTAATAAGACCCTGGGTTACAGCCTGATCAACGAATTCCAGTACTTCCGCCTCCCTGTTTTCAGAACTTCCGGTCAGCACGCTCAGGGAGACCTTCTCGCCAAGGGTGGAGGCCTCGTCCAGTAACTTTTTGCTTTCTTCGTCAAGGGCGGCTATTTTCTGGCTAATAACCTCTTCAAAGGATCTAGGTAGATACCCTTCCTCTAGAGATCCGACGCCCCACTGTTGTCCGCTCAAGGTGATCTTGCCATCAAGAACAAGCTTTCGTTGGATCTCATTGAGAAAGAGAGGGTTGCCCTGGGTGAGCTGAGCTAACGTTTCCTCAAAATTTTCGGGCAAATTTACCCGTGGGAAGGTCCCCCGAAAGTGCGCACCGATGTCCTCAGGCGAGAGTGGAGTGAGGGGCACCCTACCAATATCGAGTTCTTGCCCATAAGCTGTGAAAAATCGATTTAAAGGAGGTTGCCGTCCTTGGACTTTACTGAGGCCAATGTCGGTTGCTGTAGCACAGATAAAGAGAGGAATGTCTCCACGCAAGAGTAATTGTCTGAGCACGAGGAGAGTGGCCTCGTCGCTGAGGTGCAAATCATCAATGAAAAGAATGAGAGATCTGGAGTTAAGGAGTTTGGGGATAAAATGGACTAAGGTTGTAAAGATCTGTTCGCGCTGCCTCTGGTAGTCTTCCTGCTCAGAGATCTCTTGCGGTTCTCCCAATTGGGGCAAGATGTGGCAAAGATTGTCGACTTCCTGTGGTTCCAGTTCGTCTAGGATCTCTGAACCTTTGTCAGGCCTTTGATTCATTATCTCCACGATGATGTCGGTGGTTAGATAATAGGGGCGCAACCCTTCTTGGGGCTTGCCACTTACTGTAATTTGCAAAATTTTGGCTTGCGCGAGATTTCTGCGAATGGTCTGGAGAAACTCACTCTTGCCCATGCCGCTCGCCCCTTCGACGATGAGAAACTGGCTCAGACGTTTGCTGAACTTCCTCAGGGACGCGGCCACCCTGGTGAGCTGAATTTTGCGGCCGGCAATTCTCGCTTTGTCTAACTGATAAAGAGCTGTTTTAGCAAAGACGTCCTCAGGGGCTATTTCCCCGGCGTTGGCGAACCGGTCACGTCCGGTTTTCTTGGCGTAGTAAAGGGCAGTGTCAGCTTTCTGGATGAGGGCTTTCCCCGTATAGGCATCATCAGGGGCCGAGGCAACTCCAATGCTGAAGGTGATGTGGAGCTCCTCATCGACATCCGGCAACTGCGCAGGCTCTTGATGCAGCCTCTGGAGAAGCCGGTCAGCAAACTGCAGGGCTGCCTTTTTCTCTGCATTGGGCATGAGAATAATGAACTCGTCACCCGCGTAGCGGATAGCGAGCCCTTCATCTCCAGACACCTCCTTTAGCAGGCTGGCCACCCAGAGCAGAACCTGGTCTCCGGTCTCATGGCCGTAGGTGTCGTTGATCTGCTTGAAGTGATCCAGGTCCATCATAAGCAACGACAACGGCTGGGCCTCCAGAGAATCCCAGGGTACTTTATATCGGAAGTAGTTCAGAAGAAAACGACGGTTGTATATACCGGTAAGCTCATCTTCGAAGATCAACCGCGAGGGGTCCGTGCCCACATGCTGGAGAAAATAAAGAAGGTCTTGGTATTCCATACTCGTTGTCCAGACCAGATCAGGGAACTATACAATTATTGAAAATGCTCCAGCTCGCCCTATTGAATAGGGTTCCCTTTGGGAAATTCAACAGGGCGAGCGCATTCCCCGTAGTCCGCCGGAGGCGGACGGGGGTAGCGAGCGAACTACAATAAAATGGAAACACTTCCTTACATTTCGAAGATTCCCTGCAGCGACTCGACCTGAGCTCGTCGACAGGTCTTGCTGCAGGGAGCTTCAACTGCAGGGTCTCAGCCAGGAGAGCACTGTAAACAGAAAATGGTGGGTAGAAAGGTTGAGCGTCTCGAAGAGAAAGGCGCGAGGCTCTCCCAAACACAATTTAATTTCTGGTTATGATACAGGGAGAATAGCTCCTTTTCAATACAACTCTTTCCATCCATTGTGCGCCCTGTGGGTGAGAGACCCCATCATTGGTGTAATAATGCTTTATTAGGACCTAAAAAATTCGGTCCACAGGACCAGGTCAGAGTTGTATGGATTTGCTCGTAAAGATTGCGAGATGTCTTGGAGTACTGGAGTATTGGAGTGTTGGAAAAAGTGATAGCCTGAATTTCAACTTCCATGAGTCCTTGCATAACTCCATTACTCCACCACTCCATCACTCCAGCAGACTGCCTCAAGGGGGAAAGACCATTCAAGCCCCCTCTGGTGGCGACTAAGCTCTCATGGCTCCGGATACTCTATTTAGCCACGGCCAGCTTTCTTTTGGGGGGAGATGTTGAAGCAAGTTTAAAAGAGTTGGCAATCTGCCTGATCCGTGGATCGTTATCATTGGCACAGTTGGCCAGCACTTCAGCCACCCTGGGATGATTAATTTGTGCCAGAGCCAAGGCTGCTGTGGCGCGAACATCAGCGCTGCGTCGCTGGCGCCGCAAAAAACCCTTTGACGCTAGGAGTTTAGCCAGAGGCTCAATGCTGGCAGAATTGGCTATCAAGCCGATAGATTGACAGCAGGCCACAACCACCTCTTCGTTCTTGGCTGACTGCATTATGGAGACGAGCTTTTCATTGGCTGTCGGCGGTTTGAGCTTTCCTAGGAGTTTGATGGCAGCAACTGCCACATGTACCTTCTCATTCTCAGTTTGTTCCAAGAGAAGTTTTCCGACCTGATCTTGGTCTAGCCGTTCGGCGAGTTGAACAGCCGCCAGGTGTACTTGGTCATTTTCATCCGCAAGGGCATAGGCGAGTTCTGTCTTCAGGTCGTTGGTGATCGTATCAATGACCTCTAAAATACGTCTCCGTTCATCGGGAGTAGTTTGGAGGGCCAATTCACGTTTCACTAGTTTGGCCGCCAGTACTCCATGCTCTGCTAAAAGAGCAGCAGCCATCTGCCTTACCCTAAAATCTTCTTCATTCTTAACGATGTTGACGAGCAGGGGCAGGGCTACCCCTCTCAGGTTGCCGAGCAGTTTAGCCGCATCCTGCCGCCGAGAAAGTTCTTTGGAGCGAAAATCCTGAAGAACGAGCTGTTGGGCCTTGGGTTCCAAGGGTTTAAGGAGGATTTTTTGCAGCAAATTTGCCTGCTCACCTTTGGCCTCGGCAAGCTCTCGTTGTCGACGGTGGAGGTGCAGAAAAATCTGGCTGGCAGTAGGATATTCGCCAAATTGGAGGAGGACTGTGGTGAGACGGTGCAAGAGATTGGCCAACTCCCTGAGGATGATGGGATCATCTTCTTTGGCAAAGACAATGAGTAGTGGTCCAGTGATTAACTTGGCTAACTGATTCTGCAAGCTTATGTTCAAGCCCTCCACCATGTTGTGGAACCGATTTACCACCTTTTTGCGCGTCTGAAGTGGACCCTGCAGAAACTGTTGGAGGAGACCTTTGACTATCTTCGTGATCTGATCATCTTCTCCCTTCAGTAAGAGATCACTCAGTCGCACCGGCATCTTTCCCGCGAGGGCGTCGAGGGTCTCTACCGGTTCTCCTTCTGCCGATTCTCCTTCTGTCGGTTGTACCTCTGTTACTACCTTGGCTGTTTTCTTAACAATACGGGTCTCGGTGGGTGTCAACCTGGTTGCTGCAACCCTGGCTTCATACAACCGCTGGTCGAAAAGAATGGAAGAAAATCCCTTTTCTCTGGCCAACTGCCTCCAGTACGCACCATCTAGGTCTTGGGCAGGAAGTTCAGCCAATGAGCCAATAAATCCTTGCAGTTCTTCTGCCGAGACCTTGGCGAGAAAGGTGAGGCTGGTGAGAGCGAGAGAATTCAGGAACTTCAGAAAGGACTGCGCCAAGGTCTCAAACTCTGAGATGTCAATTCTTTCCCCGTTCACCAATAGGGCAGTGGACACCCGCGCCAAAGTCAGAGCAGGTTTCCTCTTCAGTATGCGCTGGAGGGACTGCAGGAGTTGTCCGATAGCAGCGGTGATAGCTTTGCTTTGTAAGGGATAGAGCTTGATGCTCCTGGCGGCATTGAGAAGGCTGCGTAAGACCTCGGGCAAATCTTTGAGATCTGATGCATCCAGGCCTTGTTCGGCATCTTCAAGCTGGGCAGATATCTCTGCGGGAGTTACAGCAGCCTCTTCAAGAACTGCTTGATCAGTCTGAACTTCAGTTTCTGCATCCGCGATCACGGTATAGCGGACTTGGCTCAAATCAATATTGACAAGGCGCTGTTCAGCCGCGAAGCGCTGCCAGAATTGTTGGTCAATCATGTCTGCCTTGACTCGACCAAATGCTTCCAACAGCACTTGCAACTCCTCTTCGGTGAGACCTCTTTTAAAGGTGATGCCTTTGAGTTCCAATCGACCCATGAACTTCAGGAAAGATTCAGCGAAATATTTAAACTCGGAGACATCAATTTTTTGACCGTTGACGATGAGTGCCTGCTTTATGCCAAAAAACGAGAGGAGTTCATTCTTGGCCAAAAACTCGTCAATGACCTCTTTCATCTGACGGTTGGCGGTTACGATCGCTTTGCTGCCAGGAGGGTAAAGCTTTATATTGCGCACCACCACCAGCAGTGAACGAAGTATAGTGGAGATGAGAGGCAGGCTTTCTTGCTCCAGTGGGCTGGTCTCCGGTGCAGCTTCGGCCGATCTCTCTGCGGTATAGTACACTGCCTCTGCAGAGTTGAATATTTTGTTGCTGGATGCTGCCTGGACTTTTTCATAATTGCCCGCCTTTTCCAGGTTAGTGGACCGCTTGAAATGGTACGCTAATGTTGCTGCAGAAGGAACGAGACGTTGTTCGTAGAGGACTTCCTGGTAGTTGCCGACATGCTCATGCAACTCCTGTCTGCGCTCCTCGTCGATGGTTCCGTAGGTGATGTCCAGAACCCGTTTGCTCAGAAAGCTGATGATCTCATCATTCAATTGAAAATCTGAACTCACTAACCCCTGGTCCACAGCCTGATCAATAAACTCCAGGACCCTGGCCTCCCTTTCCTCAGAGCTGCCTGAGAGCATACTCAAGGAAACGTTTTCTCCAAATGTAGAGGCCTGGTCGAGTAACCGCCTGTTTTCTTCATCAAGGGCAGCAATCTTATGCTGTACAATCTCTTCGAGGGACTTGGGTAGATAGCCTTCCTCCAGAGGTTCGGCTATCCATTGGTTGCCCACGAGGGTAATTTTCCTGTCCTGGACTAATTTGCGCACAATCTCGTTGAGGAAAAGAGGGTTTCCCTGGGTTGTCTGAGCCAGGCTCATCTCATAGTTCTCTGGCAACTTCAATTCGGGGAAAATTGCCTGCAGGTGTTCAGCGATATTTGCGGCAGTGAGCGGTGTAAGGCTGACTTTGTGGATGTCCAATTCTTTACAGTGAGTAGCGTAGAAGCGCTCCAGAGGGGCGGGTTGGCCATCCCCGCCATCCTGACGGGTGTCTGTGGCAGTAGCACAAATGAGTATGGGAAAGCTCCGGTCGAGAATAAGCCGCCTCAGGAGGAGTAAGGTGGCCTCATCCACCAGGTCGAGATCATCGATGAGCAAGATGAGAGGACGTGAATCGAGAACTTTGGGGATGAAATGCACCAGGGTAGTGAAGAGTCCCTCGCGCTTTGTTTTTTCATCGTCCTTACTGTAGTCGTCTGTCTCTCCCAATTGCGGTAGGACGTACGAAAGGTAGAAGATTTCCTTCGGTTTCAGGGTCTCCAGGATATCCACGCCTTTTTCGGTTTTTTGATTTAAAACATCCACCAAAATGCTGGTGGTGAGGTAGTAAGGACGAAAAAGCTCCTGGGGATTTCCCTTCACTGTGATCTGCCAATTGTCGTTCTGGGAGAGATTCTTTCGGACCGTCTCCAGAAACTCACTTTTCCCCATGCCTGCGGCGCCCTCAACGATGAGGAACTGACTTTGACGTTCATCGAATTTCTCAAGGACTGCGGCCACATGTTTGAGGTGAAGTTCTCGGCCGGCTATTTTTGCCTTCTCAAGCTGATGCAGGGCTGTCTTGTCAAAGACCTGCTGGGGAGAGAAGTCGCCGGCGCTGGCCAATTGATCACGTCCTGCCTGTTTGGCGTAGTAGAGAGCGGTATCAGCCGTGCGAATGAGATCTTTGCCGGCCTGGGCATCGTCAGGAGCAGAAGCGAGTCCTATGCTCAGGGTGATGGAAATTTCACCTTCTGTATCCTGGAGCGATACAGCTTTGGTGTGGACCAATTCCAGGAGTCTTTCGCCCACGTGCAAGGCCCCCTGCTTGTCCACCTGGGGCAGGAGTATCATGAATTCATCACCCGCATAGCGGATGGGATGACCGCCCTCTCCGGCCGCCTCCCTGAGCAGACTGGCTATCCAGACAAGGGTCTGGTCACCGGCTTCGTGGCCGTGGGTATCGTTGATTTGCTTGAAATGGTCCACGTCCATCATGAGCAAAGACACCGGATGGTTTTCGATGGAATCCCACGGGACTTTATATTGCAGGTAGTTCAAGAGAAAACGTCGGTTGTAGATACCGGTGAGCTCGTCTTCAAATATCAGGCGTGAGGGATCTTTGCCCACGTTCTGGAGAAAATGCAGAAGATCTTCGTATGCCATACGACTCCCTCGCGCCTTGTAGTGGAGGCGTGAAACGTATTCGGGCTAGGAGAAAAACTAGATTTCAGGCCATCCGTAGCTAGATGCAAGCCATATGCCAATGGGGAGAGGACGCGGTCCTCACCGAACTCGCTCCAGGAGGGAGGGGATTGCGGGACTCAGGAATTCAAGGATTGAGGAATGAGAGAGGGGAGGTTGTCTAATCTTTTGTTTCAATCATCTGAAACCAAGTGATATAGACCATTTATCTGCATTAAGTTGAATGGAGTGCCGCGAATTCTGCTTCATTATGCAACGTTATTCACCATCGAAAACCTGGTCCTTGGGGCCAGGTCAGATCGCATAGAGCATAGCGCATGGCGCATGGCGCACAGCGTTTGGTAAAAAGTGGACGGCAAACGGGTATGGCACTGACTCTGTAATTTTCATAGTTTGCCATACACGGTTTACTGTCATTTTCGCTATGCGCTCTGCGCTTAGCGTTACTCCCTTTACACCAAAACTCCGGCAATAGTGGCTGTGAGAAAGGCGGCTAGGGATCCTGAAATGATTGAGAGGAATCCCAATCGTGCCAGGTCATGGCGGCGGCTTGGAGCCATGCCGCCGATGCCGGCGATCATGATACCCAGTGAACCGAAATTAGCGAAGCCGCAGAGGGCATAGGTGGCAATGGTAATCGATCTCGCACTCAGGGTGAGATCGCCGCTGGCCAGACCATTAGCGAGATTTAAATAGGCAACAAACTCGTTGAGTACGATCTTTTGTCCAAGCAAAGATCCCACCTGCACAGCTTCTTTCCAGGGAATTCCCATGAGGAATGCTATGGGAGCGAACAACCAGCCCAGAACAGTTTCGAAACTGGTGCCGAACAATCCGAAAACAGCATTAACCATGGCCACCAGGGCGATGAAGGCGATGAGCATGGCGGCAACATAGATCGCCAAGTGCACACCATCAATTGCGCCACGAGCAGCCGCATCGATGAAGTTCACATCCTGTTTTTCATAGGTCAGCTGTACTTTCCCGGCCGTGAGTGGGGTTTCGGTTTCAGGGATCATGATCTTAGCGATAACCACGGCTGCAGGAGCACTCATGAGGCTGGCGGAAAGGATATGGCCGGCCACCTGGGGAAAGTGGGGCTGGAGAATGCCAATGTAGGCGGCCATTACACTGCCGGCAATCGTTGCCATGCCCGCGCTCATAAGACAGAATAATTCTGATTCGGTCATTTTTTCTACGTAAGGGCGGACCAAGATAGGTGCCTCCACCATTCCTACAAACACGTTGGCTGCGACACTGAGTGCTTCAGCCCCCGATACACCCAAGGTGCGGGTAAAGATACGCGCCATCTGTCTTACCAACCACTGCAGGACACCAAAATGATAGAGGATAGCTGATAATGAGGAAAAAAAGACGATGACCGGCAAGACATGAAAGGCAAGGATGAATCCCATTTTTTCTACGTTGATGAGCTCCCCAAAAACAAAACGAGAGCCAGCTCCGGTGAAGCCGATTAACTTCTCAGCACCACGACCAACCCAATAAAACAATTGATGACCGATGCGGGTACGCAATACTACAAGGGCAAAGAAAAACTGCAGACCAATTCCAGCCACAATAATTTTGTAGGAAAGCTTCTTCCGGTCCCTGCAGAAAACGAAGGCAAGGAGTAGCAAGGCTGGAATCCCTAGTAATGAAATCAATCGTTGCATAGCCCTAATCCTTATGCTGCTATGTTCTAATGAGCGCCAGAAAGATGACAACTGACGCATAGCGCAAAGAGCATAGCGCATAGCGAAAAAAAGAGTAAACGGTAAATTGGAAACAGTTGCAGAACAGATCCGTTTACCGTCCACCGTTGGCCAAACGCTCTGCGCTTAGCGCTATGCGCTCTGCCTTATTTCCTTCGGTTACTAAGATGTTTTCAGAAGGTCGGCGACCTGCTGGCTCTGGCGTTGAAGTTTAGCTCGAATAACTGCATGCGATGGCTTGGTT
>JASFGC010000138.1:0-8916 GCA_050123975.1 Syntrophobacterales bacterium
CAACGTCACATTCAGCAAAAGCCGGTACAGTCTTCCATGTTTCGACTAATCGACTGCAGGAGGGAATACAATGGCAAGAATACTTATAGTGGATGATGAGGAGCACATCCGCCGATACTACACCGAGGAGCTTTCCGAGGAGGGTTACACGGTTTTCACTGTGGCTTCAGGACATAATCTTCTGAGGAGGATTGATTCTCTCCAACCCGAAGCGGTTGTTCTGGACATCAGACTCGAGGACTACGACGGTCTCGAACTGCTCCAGGAGATACGGAACCGGTTCTATGATTTGCCGGTCGTTTTATGTACTGCTTATGACACGTATAGATATGATGAGAAGGCAACTGCGGCGGACTCCTACGTTATTAAATCATTTGACTTGTCAGAATTGAAAACGGCTATTCAGAGAGCCATCGAGGCGGATACCTCTATCCCTCTCACACTGTAGCTACAAAGTGAGTATGCGGAATACAAGAGACAAGATTGAGGTTTCAGGTGTCAGGTGTCAGGTTTCAGGTGTCAGGTTTCAGGTGTCAGGAAAAGAATGCATAGACCATAGGGTTAAGAACTGAAGCTAAGAAATTTTTTCCCTATGCCCTATGCTCTAGGCCACCTTTCACATCTCACATCGCCTTGCGCCTTTCATCAATCCGCAATCCACATTCCGCAATCCGAAATCTTCTCTCTGCCAGCTGCTAGCTGCCAGCTGTTTTTCCCTATGCCCTATGCTCTATGCTCTATGCAACCTTTTGCATCGACATGGTCCATTTTGCTTGCGTTAGATGAAAGCAGCCTGTATCTTCGACTTTGCTGTGCCATTGAGAGACCTCAATTTGAGCTTGAGTTCTCTCCTGCCCTAGCTGGGGGCAGGATATCACTGAAATAGACGTTGTACTGGAAAATACCTGACCATGTCACGAGCACGCCTTCGAACAACCCTACCGACCCCGGCCATCGGGGCTCTGCTGGCCGGAATCGCCCTGCTGTCGGCGTTGCTGGGGGCATGCCAGCCCAAGGAGAGCCGGCCGACGGCGCCGTGGCCGGTTTCCGGAGCCGTCGATCACAGCACACCGGCCCAGGCCTATGCCGGTGAGGTTCTCAGCTACATGATACAGGTTGTCCTGGGGGCGGCCGGACCGGTGGACAACCGGGAGCGCTGGCAACGGCGGGGGTCGGAAGTCCCACTTGATTATCACGAAATCGACGCCATCTTGAACAGTCCGGAGGGGGACAAAACCCGTTTGATGGTCTTGGACCCTCACATCCTCGGCCTTTCCAACGTGCTGTATCACTACGACCGGCGCCTGAATAAATTCAAAGGGCGCACGGTGTTCAACAGCGTCTACCCGTCAACAGAGCTTCTGGCGCTACGGCTGCTCTTGGTTCAAAAGCAGAAGACCGGCGGCAAGATAGGGCTTTCGGCCCTGTGGCGCCACCGGGAGCTGCTGCGGTCAACGGATCGGTCTGCGGATCCGGCGCACCTGCAGAAGTTCAACCTTTCGGCCGAGGAGTTGACATTGCTGCGGGCGGTCATAGAGGCGGAGCCCCACTTTCTAAAGTACCTAAACCACCCCAACATCGTCGGTGTCCTGACCGACATGCAACTGGTTCAGGAGGATACCGCGATCCAGCGCAGCCAACACCTGGGCGGCACACCGGAGTTGGCCTTCGAACACATCTCCGGACCGCGGGACAACCGCGCTGTGCGGGTTGCCATCCTGCCCTCATTGACCGCAGCCTTCTCATTCGGACCCCAAGCCGGAGAACTGTCGCGCCACGGTTTTCGAGCGACAAAACGCTATGTAGAGGCGGTCAACCGGGTTGCCGCAGAGTTGTCCGCGGCCTATGCCGCGGAAGGGACGCCGACCCGTCCCGCAGTGGACATTTTCGCTTTGATGGAACGGCCGCTGGTGGTCACGCCCGAAAACGATCGGGCGGTGGTGGAGCGCATCTGCCCTTGGGCCAAGGTGGTCTTCATTTTGTTGGGCAAGGACGTCTATCTTTCTCTGGGGCCCAAATCAGCTGGCCGGCCTCCCCGGATCTATCTGGACATCGATGCTGTTCGTTACGGAATGGTGGCGGACGAAATCGAGATGGCGGCCGCTTTTTTGCGGTTGTCCAACTGACGCAGCTTTCCCCCTTCGCAGAGTTTTTGGCTCCGCTTTTTTCTTCTCAACATCTTGTACCAGACTCAAATCTAGTCAAGTGAGAATTAAGGGGTGTCATCCGCACTTTCACAGTGATCGAGGTGAGTTTACATTTCTCATCATTGTATTTATTTGGCACCTCCCCTTATTGAGCGATCGACACAATAATATTATGGTGCTCTTTCAGCTTGACAAGATTCATGGATTGGACCTACCATAATCTTTGATAGGTTCGATTCTAATCTTACTGAACATGGAGTCCTCCCATCTCTATTCTCCTGTGCTCGGTTTCGTTTTTAACTAGATAGAGTGCCGAAAGTTCCAAACACCCCTGCGAGTATTGAGCACCAATTTCAGTCCTAATCCTCTCCGCTCTTATACGTGCATCTCGTGCAATCTTCAGCGACTAAAGTGACCAGATTCCGTTATCAATCAGTGAGAAATGGTGAATACCGTAAGCCAGAGCAGCCTCAGCAAGACTTGTCTGATGGTCATATATGCGGCATCCCATTGAAGTAGTTGATCTATCATAATTTGGAGGTTGTCTATGAAGAAGATCACTTTTTTAACCCTTGTTTTAAGCTTGTTCACCCCATGGCTAATCAATTCCTCTTTTATGGCGGCAGAGACTGCACCTCCCACCGGGAAGTCAATTACTAATTCTATCGGTATGAAGTTCATGCTCATTCCCGCAGGCAGCTTCATGATGGGCAGTCTGCCTGAAGAATTTGAGAGAGATCAAGGTGAAGAAACAGCGCACATGGTAAAGATCAAGAAGCATTTTTACATGCAGACAACAGAGGTGACGCAAGGACAGTGGAAGAGGGTTATGCAGGATAACCCTTCAGGTTTTGAAAGCTGTGGTGATGACTGTCCCGTGGAGAAAGTGACGTGGCACGACGCTCAGGAATTCATTCGGTGGCTGAATACGTTGGAGGGGACCGACAAATATCGTCTTCCCACTGAGTCTGAGTGGGAATATGCATGCCGTGCGGGAACCTCCACGCCGTTTTGCACGGGGCATTGCATTTCTACAAATCAGGCAAACTACAATGGTGAGGATGCCTATAGGGGTTGTCCCAAGGGTGAGTACAGGAAGGGGACAGTTCGAGTAGGTACATTCGAGCCAAATGGTTGGGGCCTTTATGACATGCACGGTAATGTCTTGGAGTGGTGCCAAGATCGCTATGGAATCTATCCTGCACGTCACCTCACTGATCCGAAAGGGCCTTCTACCGGTATATATCGCGTGTTGCGCGGTGGCTCTTGGCTCAGCCGCCCTAGCCTTGTACGCTCAGCCTGTCGTTTGGGAAACTATCCCAGTGCCCGCCAAAACCATATAGGTTTTCGTGTCGCTAGGGACTTCTAACTGCTTAATATAATCTTGGTTTAAAAATCTCTCTAACTCAAAGGGTCAATGACGATTAGGTGTAAAAATTGTAGGTATTGGAGGCCTGCACCTGAATCGAAGAATCAGGCTGGTTATTGCCATCGTTATGCTCCTGGTGCTTGGGGATCTGGCTATACTGACCTTTTTGATGATGAGCCCGTTGAGCAAGAATTCTATTCTGAAACAACATGGCCTTCCACCTGGTACTACGACTTTTGCGATCAGTGGCAGAAGAAAAAAGAATAGCGAAATAGTCCACTCAGAGATAATCTTCTCTTCTTTATTGCCGCTATTTTATAGATACTTTTAAAGTATTCCATGAATTCTACTAGAATGGTATGAAATTGCATATTACATACTTAAATCTAAACTTTCCCTCTTGAGATCCTGCCACCAGGAGACAGAATTGAGGTTTCAGGTTTCAGGCGTTATAGAGGTGTCAGGTTTCAGGCGTTATGGAGGTGTCAGGTTTCAGGTTTCAGGTGTCAGGGAAAAGCAACAGAGAATTCAGTAGTCAGTAGCCAGTAGTCAGTAGAAAAGAGCTATTTGCTTTTTGACTCTTCATTCTGGATTCTAACTCCTTCTTCCTAGTTCTTAGTTCCTAGTGTCTAGTTCCTAGTTCTTTTCTGTCCTCTGTCCTCCTCGCCGTTTCTCCGCGTCCCCGCGTCTTCTTGTTGTGCCTAGTTCTTAGCTCTTAGTTCCTAGTTCTTTTCTGCCCTCTGCCCTATGCTCTATGCCTCTTTACATCCCACATCTCACATCTCACATCTCACATCGCCTTGCGCCTCATGTAGAATCTTATAATTTTATGAACGTCCCCCTTTTTTGTTTGATCAGAGCTGAGCACTGCTGCTTGACACACAACGCTGCTCTGTGCCACATTCCTTTGAACGGGAGCACGTTGTATTGTCATTTTTGAATTCCGCCGAAGAGAATCTACTACTGTTGTCCCAAAAAGGACCATCATGAAGAGGTTTTTTTCTCTTTTCGCCATAGCATGCATAATTTCCCTCTTTGTAGGATGTTCATCCTCCACCAGCAAGAAATCACTTGGTTATAAACATTATGTTGGCCCTGACCGGGTACTTGTGCTGCTCTTGCCCCCGATGGGTGGGAAGGGTTCACATTATGAGACACATGGTTTTGTCGAGGCAGTTCGGGAAAAAGGGTTTGAGGCTGATCTAAAAATACTCGATGTGAAACCTATCTATTATTTCCAGGGCAGAATTATCGAGTTGGTGAAAAATGAGCTGGTCGACCCGGCAAAGGCCTCCGGCTATGAGAGATTAATCCTTGTTGGCACTTCCTTGGGCGGACACGGGGCACTGCTTTACATTAACCAATATCCGGAAGACGTCGATGGTGTGGTTCTGCTTGCCCCTTTTCTCGGATGGAGCCGCGTTGCCGACGCCGTCGAGAAGGCAGGCGGCCTGAAGAAATGGGAAGATTGCCCTGCCCTTGAGTGGGACTACGCCTGTGAGATGTGGAAGTTGTTGAAAGATTGCGTATCAGATCCGCAGAGACCCGGCACCATCATTCTCGGTTACGGCACAGAAGATGGATTCGCCCAGCACAACAGCATCCTGGCTAAGGAGTTGCCGCCCAGAAACGTTTTTAAGGTGACCGGCGGACATGACTGGGTGACCTGGAAGCGCTTGTGGATAGAGGTGTTAGAGTACTTCCATATCAACTGCTCACAGACTGGAGAGGAGACCTGCCTCATCGAAATAAAGAGGGTAACTGACTGAAGCCATGGGTAAGTGCCATAATCCAAAAAACCAGGAGACAGTAGTCAGAGTTGAGGTTTCAGGTGTCAGCAGTGAACGTTAAATCGTCAAATCGTTGATTCGTTAAATCGTTGAAACCGTTGAATTCGTTAAATTCGTTAAAATCGAAAGATCGCGGCTAGAAAGCCGCTCCCACAGTAGAATTTCTGTCCTCTGCCTTCTGTCGTCCTCGCCGTGTCACCGTTTCTCCGCGCCTGCCCGCCATCGGCTTCGCCTTCAGGCGAGGCGGGCGGGTCACCGCGTCGTCCCGCTGTGCCTAGTTCTTAGTTCCAGTTCTTAGCTATCTTCTGTCCTCTATCGTCTGTCGTCTGGCCATGGTCTTTTTCTTGCATTGATCCGAAGCATGGGAAAGAAACTGACAGAAATGGCTCCGGAAAGCTCAATCCCCTTGGCGGACGAACTTTCCAAGCTCTCTACACTCCGTGGGGTTAAAACCGAAATCATCTCGGACCTTTTCGATGGGTGCCCGGTCCGTATGCTCAAGTCAGGTGAAATGCTTCTTGCAGCAGGACGGCCGAACCGAAAGATGTATTTAATCCTGTCGGGAAGACTAAGCGTACATCTCGATTCGAAAAAAAGTAAACCAGTGGCATTACTTCAGGCAGGTCAGACTGTAGGTGAGATGTCAGTCCTTGATGGGAGTCCAGTTTCGGCGTTTGTTGTCGCCACCGAGTCCACCAGGCTTATCGAACTAGACGAAGATACGTTCTGGCGATTGGTCAACGCCTCTCATGAATTCGCCAAAAACCTTCTTTTTCTCCTTGCTCAAAGGATACGCGCCAGCAATGTCACGATCTCTGAAAGCTCAAGACTCCAGTCTCAGTTCGCACGGGATGCCCTTTTCGACCCTTTGACCGGCCTCAACAACAGACGCTGGCTTGAGGCCAAGCTACCCCGTCTGATAAAGCGCTATCAGTATAGCGGGCAATCCCTGACGGTGCTCATGATCGACGTCGACCACTTCAAGCGCTTTAACGACGCATACGGTCATCTTGCTGGGGATATCGTTCTGTCAACGTTGGGGCAAGTACTTCAGGAGCAACTGCGTCCCACCGACCTGTCGGTGCGCTATGGTGGAGAAGAGTTTGTCGTAATTCTCCCATCCGCAGATCTCGCCGGCGCACGTATCGCAGCGGAGCGACTTCGAGAGGCCGTGAACAAAGCGCCGATTTCAACTCAACAGGGTGCCAGCCTGCCCTCAGTCACGATTTCTATTGGTATAGCTCAGTTGTCGGGTGATGAGAATGCAGATTCTGTTTTGGCTCGAGCGGATGTCGCGCTTTACCGGGCGAAAAAACTTGGGAGAAATAGGGTGGAAACCGAAATTCCATATCGTTGATATGCCTGCATCTGATTTACTCCTGCAATCCCACATCTCACATTTCACATCTGCAATCGAAAAAACAAGGAGCTAGGAGTCAGGAGTCAGGAGACAGAATTGAGGTTTCAGGTGTCCCGCCTACGCTCTGTTGAGCTACGGCGTGGCAAGCAGGTTTCAGGTGTCAGGAAAAAGGGTAAGCAGTAAGCGGTAAGCAGTATTCCACATCCCATATCTCATATCTCACATCTTTTTTGACTACACGCTCCATGCCCCATGCTTTTTCGCTCTGCGCTCTGCGCTTAGCGCTTTGCGTCAATCAATCCGCAATCATCTGCCCTCCGTCTTCTCCTCCCATGCTTCTTTCTTGACACCTCGGTCAGACCAAAGTAGGCTACCCAAACGGCGCACCCCGCCAGATGAGTTTTGTCTGATCACAGATAATCCGACATAGGTTTTCTTGGATCTCAAATACTCTTGAGAAGCAAGTTGGCACCTCAAGTTGGATATCACATTTTGTGATATCCAATTCCGATTGAGAGAGAGGGGCATTTATGAAGGGGAAACAGCTGCAGATCTCCGTGGAACAAATAGAACAGTTGATCTTTATCGTACGTGGGCAGAAGGTAATGCTGAGTACTCACTTGGCCGAGCTCTACGAGGTGGAGCCTCGCGTCCTTATCCAGGCGGTAAAACGCAACATAGACAGGTTCCCCTCCGATTTCATGTTTGTGCTTACATATCAGGAGTTTGCCAACTTGAAATCACAATTTGTGATTTCAAGTTGGGGTGGCATGCGAAGGGGGACGCCGTATGCTTTCACGGAGCAAGGTGTTGCCATGCTCTCTAGTGTTCTCCGAAGCAAACGGGCGGTACAGGTAAACATTGAGATCATGCGTGCATTTGTCCGCCTGAGGGGATTGCTTTTAGCGCATAAGGATCTGGCGCAAAAGCTAAAGGAACTGGAAAAAAGACTCGAAAAACACGACGAGGATATTGGACTTATCTTCGAAGCCATTAGAGAACTCATGACCCCGCCGGATACACCACCCAAGAAAATCGGATTCGAAACCTAGCCTTAAGCTCCAATCCCAATGACTAAGGTATCAGTGTTCAGGATTCAGTTTTTCTTGTTTTTCTTCCCTGACACCTGACACCCGACACCTGAAACCTTTAATTCTACAATCCGCAATCCGCAATCCGAAATTCACCCTCCGTCTTCTCCTCCCATGCTTCTTTCTTGACAGAACAACCGCAGACCGCTAGGCTACTTGTCAAGTTTCGGGGTACCCCTCCCCAACACACATACAATCGGTAGTCGGCCGGCACGTTAACTGAGCTCCATCTCTCGGACAAGAGGGGTAGGGCTTTTTTTGTGTTTTGTTTTCGCTATGCGAACCACGAGGGGAAGTGGAGCTTTTTATTTCAGGGGATGTGAGATTGCAGATTTGAGATATTCAACTCTCGATAACGATTCACCTTTCACTCCTGACTCCTGTCTCCCGACTCCTGACTCCTTTTTTGAGGTAATATGCAATGCCCTGAATGCCAATTTGTAAATCCGGAAGATTTTCAATTCTGTGGCAAATGCGGCCACAGGTTTGGTGACCCTTCGGAACTCGAGCGGACTCTAGCGGAAGCTGAAGGTGAGCGCAAACACGTTACCGTCCTTTTCTCGGATCTGTCTGGTTATACCGTAATGTGTGAAAGGCTCGATCCCGAAGAGGTCAAAGAAATAATGAGCCGCATTTTCGGGGATATTGCCCAGGTGGTGACCAAGTATGAGGGTTTTGTAGAGAAGTTCATCGGTGATGCGGTCATGGCTCTTTTCGGTGTCCCCAAAGCTCATGAGGACGATCCTGTCCGGGCAATCCGGGCAGCAGGAGAAATAAACGATCTTGTTGAAGCTCTGAGTCCTCAGCTTGAAGAGAAGGTCGGTAAACCACTTTCGATGCATTCGGGCATCAACACTGGCCTGGTGGTGACCGGCGAGGTGGATCTGGAGAAAGGAACTCACGGTGTTGCAGGTGACACCATTAATCTTGCTGCTCGTCTCTGTAGTCTTGCCAATCCAGGCGAAATAGTGGTCGGCCCGGATACCTGCCGCCAGGCCGAGGGCCATTTTACTTTTGCAGCGTTGGCCCCAACTGAAGTGAAGGGAAAAGCTGAACCTGTAAAGCCCTACAGAGTTGAGTCTCCAAGAGAGGAACCGAGAAAAATTCACCGTCTCCAAGGCTTGAGAGCTGATTTGATCGGGCGGGACCTTCAGATGGC
>JASFGC010000139.1:0-8764 GCA_050123975.1 Syntrophobacterales bacterium
AGAGTAAGGCCGCCCGCATTCTGAACATTCACCGCAATACTCTCATCCAAAAGATGAAATCCTTGGCAATCACAGAAACACCCCCATCGAGCCCCCCCAAGTAATCCCCTACCCAAGCACTGTCAAGCTGGTAGCCATCGCAACTAGGCACTAGGAACTAAGCACTAGGCACCAAATAATTTCTCAGTTCGCATTGTGCATTTCTCATTTATTATTGTGTATCTGGCAGCCATGTCGTCTCAAATCTTTTTCTCTTTCTGCAATTACATATGTGAAATGTGAAATGTGAAATGTCCTTAGTGCCTAGTTCCTAGTTCTTAGTTCCTAGTCCTCTTTTTTTAATTGAGCTATGCGCTCTGCGCTTAGCGCTCTGCGTCCTACACTCATTGCACATCTACCTGGGCAGTGCACATAATCGTGTGCAGACGAGATGAGTTGTTGATATCTCAACAGTATTTATGGGGTAGGGATTGCTATTTTAAAGGGACGACTATCTTGGACACTGTGCAAACCTACCTGGGAGATAGGGATTTGTCGTACTTTTGTCTGTAAATAATTAATTAATTATCTTAAAGGCTTAAATACAAATTTTCGCATAATTCTCCGCTTTGCCTACTCTGGTACCGACCTTGCTCTATGTCCCTCTATTCCATTCCAGAAAGGCGCGCAAAATTTATGGGACGATATGAGAGGAGGGAGGAGTTATGAAAAAGGCAAAGAGGATTATAGTTCAACTTCTCGTCACTGGTAGCATTATTGCCATGTACGCTCTACCGGCGCTGGCAGCAGGGGGCGGGGGTGCCTAATTAAGACCAACGTGTGGTTGGTTGATGTGATAAGCATAGTCCTTTGGGACTGTGCTTTTTTTTTGCAAACTCTCTGAAAGCTGGTATAGTAGTAGCTTCTTAGATAGAGCATGATTCGGCCATAATCAGTCAGAAATGGATTGATGCTCATGAGAAGACTACTATTGCTGCTTACCGTCTTGTTGACTCTCTTGAATGGTTGTCAGCAAGAACCTTCTGAAACTATTGAGAAGCCCCAGCCGGAAGTTAAAGCAGGCGGTGTCTACCATGCTGCCCTTCCCTGGAGTCCCAGAAGTCTCGATCCGCCCTTCACCACGGATATCTATTCGGTAACCCTCATACAACAGATTTTCGATGGGCTGGTCCAGTTCGACCAGAAGCTCAATGTGAGGCCGGCCCTGGCCATCAACTGGAGAGTTTCAAGCGACGGCCTTGTCTATACTTTTACCCTCCGGCAAGATGCCAGATTTCACAATGGCCGTCAGGTCACGGCAGACGATTTCATTTATTCATTCACCCGCATTCTGGAGCCTAAAAAGCAAGCTGGCATCATCAGTTTTCTTGAGAAGATCAAAGGTGCGACCAAGTACCGGCGTGGCAAAAGCAAGGAAGTAGAAGGTCTAAGAGCTCTTGACCCACACACTTTGGAGATCACACTCCAAGAACCCTTTGCACCGTTTTTGTCCGTGCTGGCTATGAAGGACTCAAAGGTGGTTCCAAAAGAAGAGGTGGAAAGGTGGGGCGAGGATTATAGCCATCACCCGATGGGCACGGGTCCCTTCCGCTTAGAGTCGTGGGAGGGGAACCGGATTGTGCTCAGCGCAAATCCTGACTACCATGAGGGTCCCCCTCATTTGGATCGAGTCGTCTACACCATCTACGCCGGGGCGCAACGTCAGAAGATCTTGCAGGAGTTTTTGGCAAATCGCCTGGATGAAGCAGCTGTATTTGGAGCAGATCGAGAAGAAATGGCCCAGACAACCGTTTATCAATTCGTCAGAAAGCCCGGCCTGAGCCTGCAGTTTTACGGAATGAATTGCACCAGTGCCCCTTTGAAAGATAAACGTGTGCGGCAGGCTTTAGGGTGGGCCATCAACAAAGAAGAAATCATTCGTGAGGTCTTCAAGGATCAATTCATTCCAGCGGAAACAATCCTGCCTCCCGGCATGACCGGCTATACTCCGGTAAACGCCGCCTATGGTTATGACCCAGAGAGGGCCAAAGAACTCCTGGCTAAGGCCGGGTATGGTCCATTGCAAAAAAAGCTGTCATTGACTCTCCTGTCTGCTTCGAAATCAAACGTGGCCCAGAAGGAATTGGCCATGGTGGCAGCGTACTTAGCAGCGGTGGGGGTTGAACTGCAAATCAAGTATGAGACTGACTGGCCTACTTTTGAAGCGACCCTAAACTCCGGCAGATTTCAGTTGTATCGTTACTTCTGGTCTGCCGACATTCCAGATCCCGACAATTTCCTCAATGTACTTTGCGGATCTGACTCTCTGTACAACTTCATGCACTACAGCAATCCCAAAGTGGATCGCCTCCTCTCCCAGGCTCTGGTGGAAACCGATATTATCGAACGGGTGAGGCTGTATCGGGAGGCAGAGAGCATGATTTTGGAAGATGCTCCAATGATTCCCTTTATGTATTGGGTCTTCGAGTCCGTATTTCAGCCTTATGTGAAGGGCCTGGAAATTAGCGCTCTTGGAAGCCCATACATGCCTTTAAAAAGAATCTGGCTGGACAAAAAGTAGCCTTTCAACTTCTCCTTTTGATGGCTCACGTCAGTTGTCCGCAGTCTAAAAAACATCAACGGACAGCGCTGAATGTCCTGGTTCCTTCGCAAAATAAGCCTCAAAACCAGATTCATGGTTGCCAGCGGTGCGGTTGTCATGGCGCTGATGGTAATTATCATTGTGCTCGTTGGAAACCGTTTTAGCCGAAGCATTAAACAAGAGGTCGAAGTACGCGGCTTCGCTGTAGCCCAAAGTATTGCTGCTGTTTCTACTCAGGCGCTTGTTACCTACAATTACATCACCTTAGAACAGAATGCGGAGCAGGCCAGCCAAGGTGCTGACATTGCCTATGTCATCATACTTGATAAGGAAAAAAAGGTGGCAGCGTTCAGCGGTCACAGTGGCTGGCAAGGGAAGTACTTGGAAGATTCTGTGAACCAAAATGCGCTTTCTGCCAACACCGCGGTTATCCAGTCTGTTTTGTGGGAAGAGACTGGAGAGCGCGTACTGGATATAGCTGTTCCGGTTTTCATCACCGGGTCCGACATGAAGTGGGGCACTGTACGAGTGGGACTTTCACTTGAACGGATGTATTGGCAAATTAGACGGACCCAGCTGGTCCTGGTGGGAATAGGCGCAGTGGCCCTCATTCTCGGCCTGGTTGGGGCCCAGGTTATGGCCGGTCGCATCACCAAGCCTTTGGGGCAAGTGGTTGAAGCGACCATCGCCGCTGCTGGAGGCGACCTGGGTCAGCAACTTGATATTCACACCAGGGACGAAGTAGAGGATCTGGCAAAGAACTTCAATACCATGATTAACGAGATCTTAGCGCAGCGTCAGCAGCTGGAGCAGCGGCTGGAGGAGATCCTGGAGTTAAAAAGCTACAACGATATGATCTTGGCCTCCATGACCAATGGCCTGATAACCTTGGACCTGGAGGAACGGGTAGTCAGTGCCAATGGAACAGCCCAGTCCATACTGGGGCTGGAGGGTAAGCACTGGCTGGGTAAGAGCTTCCGCAATCTATGGCCAGAGGACAATCCAGTTGTTCGCATGCTGGAAAAATGCCTGCATACACAGACTCCTTGTCGCAACCAGGAGATATCTTTGGACACAGGAGAGGGAGAACAACTCACTCTCATCATTAATACCTCATTTCTAGAGGATGGACGCGATGAAAAGATGGGGGTTCTCGTGGTCATCAACGACATTACCGAACTAAAGGTCCTGGAGGCTCGCATGCGGCAAAGTGATAGACTGGCCGCCCTGGGAACACTTTCAGCCGGACTCGCCCACGAAATTCGCAATCCGCTCTCTGCCATTAAAACTTTTGTTCAACTCTTGCCTCGAAAGCTCTCCAGCCCAACTTTTTTCGATAAATTTCAAGTTACCGTTCCCCGTGAGCTCAACCGGATAAATGATCTGATAGAAGACCTACTGGAACTGGCAAGGCCACCCAAGCTGAAGTTCAAAATGACCGCTCTGGGGGATTGCCTGAAACAGGCGGCGGACCTTTATCGTGATAAACTCGAGGAGGCTGGCATCACATTCGAGATACGCCAGGAAGGGATTCTGCCGGAGATTTGGGCGGATCAGGAACATTTGGTACGTGCTTTTTCAAATCTTATCATGAACGCCCAGCAGGCAATGGTTGATGGTGGTACACTCATTATCGAGGCGGGACCGCTTGAAGATGGGGTGCTGCTCCAGTTCAAAGACACCGGAGTGGGTATGGACCAAACCACGAAAGACAACATATTCGATCCTTTTTTTACCACCAAAGACAGCGGTACCGGCCTTGGTCTGGCTATGACACACAAGATTATCGAGGAGCATGGCGGCGATATCCAGGTTGAGAGTGCGGTTGGACAGGGCACTACCTTTACCCTGACGTTGCCTGGTGTCCAAGGTTAAACTCTGCCCACGTTTGTGGGGCCGTTGTACATAATCATATGCATATCCACTCAAATTCCACCTCTTCTGAGCACTGGGTGATAACGTTCCCTCCCTTATGTACTGCCTTCTTCCAAACCATCAAGCAAAATCACTCAACTCTGGCACCATATTTGCTCTAAAGTTGGAAAAAATAGCCCGGATATTTCGCGAATTCACGCCGTGATGTAACAGCAACCATCGATATGATCGTTCTGCCGGGCTGGAACAGGAGGCTGATTTATGGCTTGCCTAGATAGAGAAATAATGGTGGTGGACGATGATCAGGGGATTCTGGAGTCGTTTGATGCCATGCTCGGGGACGATTACCCAGTGGTGACCCTGGACAATGGATTTGAGGCGATTGAATACATCAAATCTCACAAGCCCAAACTTATTTTCCTGGACATCAAGATGCCGGGCATGAATGGTATAGAGGTGCTCAAGAGACTGCGGCAAAGCAAGGTCGATGCAGCAGTAGTGATCGTTACTGCCACAACAAAAGCGCACTATGAGGAAGAGGCGGAAGAGTTGGGCATAACCGGCTACCTGCACAAACCCTTCGAAATTGATGATGTGGAAGATATAGCAAAGCGAGTTTTACATTGACGATTTCGGATTTCGGATTTGGGATTTAAAATATTAGATTTAGCATTGAGGCTTCAAGCTTTTTCAATCCGCACTTGTCCTTCGGACTCCCACCCTTCGGGCGGGTTCCCAGTTTCGCAATCCGAAATCCGCAATCTAGCTTTTCCCAAGGCATTCCTGCAGAAAATCTTGCCACTGTTGGAAGTATTCAAAACCGCCCACCACATAGGTATCATTGTGTCCTGATCCTATGACGAGGTGAAACCGTTTGGGAGACTGAGCGGCCTCATAGAGCCGCCGCGCCATTTCAACCGGTATGGCTTCGTCGTATTGGCCATGGATAAAGAGAAGTGGTGCGCGAACAAGGTGGATTTTCGCCAGGTTATCGTAAGCACTTTGGAGGAGTTCCGGAGGAATAACTCCAAAGAAATAACGCTGGAGCATCTCGTGCGACGAGGTAAAGGCAGCCTCCAACACCGCTCCCAGGCAAGGCTCTCTGCTGGCCAGATCCACCGTCAGTGCTGTGCCGAGTGAACGGCCGAAGAGCAGGATGTCACGTGGCTTAATGGCACGCTCCTCAACCAGGTAATTCCAGGCACCCTGGGCATCGAGATAGGTACCGGCTTTAGAAATCTGGCCTTCGCTGAGGCCGAACTCCCGGTAATCAAAAATGAAGATGGAGATATCCAGATACCGATGGAGGAGGGCAAGATTTTCCAAGCGATGACTTATGTTACCGGCGTTACCGTGAAACCAGAGAAGGGTGGGGTTCACCTTGGGGGCGGATGATGGCACAAACCAACCGTGCAAACGGGTGGAGTCAGCAGCCGGAAAAAAAACATTCTCGTAGTTTAGCTGATAGTCCTCCGGCGTCCCCTCAAGTTCACGCATGGGGAAAAAGATGAGACCTTTTTCAGAGATCATTGGTCATTCCAGTGAAAAAATTGGTAGTCAGTAGCCAGAATTAATAATTTCGAATTGCGAATTTCGAATTGCGAATTTCGAATTGCGAATTTCGAAATCCCAAATCCCAAGCACCAAACCGGGGCCCCGCCCAGAGGGTGGGGACTCCGCAGGAGAAATCTCAAGGTTTCAGGTGTCAGGAAAAAGAAACAGAGAATCCAGTAGTCAGTAGCCAGAGGGGCATACGGCTCAAGGCTCAGGGCGCAAGGGAAAAAATATGCCTTATCCTGCCTTGTACCGTGCACCTTTCATCAATCCACACTCCGCACTCCGCAATCCGAAATCCGCAATCTCACATCCCAGGTCTTACGTTTCAGGGTTCAGCAATTTTTTGACATTTTCGTGCAACTCCCTAAGTGATTCACCGCTCAGCCAATAAGATCGAGGTTCCTCGCTTCCTGGGAAAAACCAGATCACCCCACGCTCTGTCTTTGCAGACGGAGTTTCAAGCAGGGAAAATGTGCCAAGTTTGTCATCATGTTCGGAGTAGAGAACCAGTTCTAAGACAGTGTTTGCTGCAGAAGATTGTGCCTGGGGGAAGTCACCAGGGAGGTACTCCAGTTCCTGCACGTTCCAGAGTAGGGAGTTGATCCTCCAGTTCTCTGGAGCTTTGCGGTTTTCATCGCCAAGC
Source organism: Syntrophobacterales bacterium (assembly GCA_050123975.1). Lineage (GTDB taxonomy): Bacteria > Desulfobacterota > Syntrophobacteria > BM002 > BM002 > BM002. The sequence continues at coordinate 6,657 of JASFGC010000139.1, forward strand.
CAGTTCCAGGTCTCCTCATTTCTCTCTAGCCTGGCAGCCTCGCCAGCCAACACCAAAGCCAGAGCCCGAACATGATCCAAGTCGAACTCCAATAAAGTGCGGTCTTCCAGATCGCTTAGTGTCTGAGGCAGTTCGTCCAAGAGGCTCTTTTGCACCATGGCCACTCCAGGAAGCTCCCCGCCCTTGGCGTAGACGGACTCGTCCTCCTTGGTATTTCCGAGCAGCAATGTTTCTGTTTTTTCTTGGCTGGCAATCTCGAGTCGAATTTTGGCGGGGTCCAATCCCAGAAGAGAAAAATTGTCTTCCTCATTGTCCAGGAACTGTTTGGCACGTAAGCGAAGAAGCCGATCAAGAAACCGTTCTACTTTAGAAGTCTTGATCTTGACCTCAACCGCTGCGGGTGCCCGCCACAGTTTGTTTTCCGCTCGGGTCAGAACGAAAACGTTCTTGCCACGATCAAGTTCTATCCGCTCGATCTCATCACTGTTTGCAGTGAAAAATTCCTTACTGCGCAAATCAGAGAGACTCTTATCCAATGATTGTCGCTTCTCCCCGGCGATCAAGACCACACGGTTTTCTGGGTCGGTGCTGGCGTAGTACTGATTTCCCACCACTGCTTTCGCCCCAATGCGCAATTCACGCTGAGAACCAGCCGCAAGAAAGGAGATCTTCAGCGTTGGTTGGTCGAGACCAAAGGGCTGAAGATCTTGAGCCGCAGCCTCAACCTCTCGCTCCATTTTCAAGGACTCCAGGGTGGTCAAAAGACTTTGCACGGCGAGTTCATCGCCCCTTGTATGAATGGGTTCAACGATTTGCCAATGGCCGTTTTTTGTCAAATAGATGGGTTTGGTCTCGCCTCTGTTCAATTGAAGAAAAGTGATTTGGGCTTTGTCAACCTGGAAAAGATGACGAGCTGCCTCTTCCTGCTCGGTACGAGTTCTGCGGCCAACTACCTCAAAGTAGTAAAAATATCCAGCAAGTACCAAGAAAAGGGTAAGGTAGATGAGAGCGGTCCTTGTTCTCATCGATGTTTTCTCCGCAACTGAAATACTGCCAACCCTGATGCCACTACGAGCGCCGGCATCAGCAGCAGACCTACCCAAAAAAGGAGGCGGTTCTGCGACTTGCTCAGGGTTAATGGGGCGCCGGCTGTTTTGGGTCGTTGGATACTAATGAGGTTTTCCTGTTGCCCCAGAAAATTAATGGAGTTCAGAAAAAAGTCAGCGTTGCCCTGCAGGTTGAAGTAACTGTTGCTGGCGAAATCGCTGTCACCAAAGACCAGAAGCTGCGCCTGCCCCCCAGCGTCAGCAGCCTCGGCGGACTCACCAGCTGGTTGCTCCTGACTGGTTGGATCATTTTCCGGATTTTCGGCTGAAATTGCTGCAATAATGACAACACTGATAGGCCCCTTTTTGTCCGTGGTCTCATCGAATTTGGGTGGCTCCGTCTGCCCAAAGCGAAAGGTTGTGTCAGCCCAGGAGTATGAGGATGTAAAGGCGAGTTCAAGCAGATCAACAGAGTCAGAAATCCCCTTGGCTGAGACAATTGATCTTGTTGTAGGAAAGAAGCAGGCAACGTTAAAACCGTCTGTAATCTTGTGAAAACCATACTCGGTGATAACCGGAATGAGATAGCTGGCTCCGAAGACTCGACTCATGGTGTCCACAATAATGTTAGGTGAGATGATGATTCCATATGATTTGAGGAAGTCAGCCACACCACCATCTGCGAATGGTTCGAGAAGGAACATGAGGCTGCCGTTTTGGTTGATGAAGTGTCGCAAAGCATCAAGTTCAGTGGGCAGCAAGGGCTTCTGCGGATGAGCGATAACGACGAGGGCAGCGTCAGCGGGGATCTTGGGATCCACCAGCAAATTGAGAGGTTTTACCTGAAAGTTTTCCTTTTCAATAGCGGCTTTGGCCGTCGCATAGCCGTCCTTATCGACATTGCTAATATCTCTCTCGCCGTGCCCCGTGAGAAAGTAAACCGTTCTCTGCTGCTCCTGAGTCAGCTTCAGGATAGCATTGGTAATGGTTTCTTCATCTGCTGTGGGTATGGTCTGAGTCTTACCGACACCTTCCAATACCAGAGTCCCATAAGTGCGAATC
>JASFGC010000140.1:0-8721 GCA_050123975.1 Syntrophobacterales bacterium
TTCGGGGCCTCAAAAGGATTATGTAACCGATCGAGCTCGAGTTCGGACAAACGGTCAAATCGCTTCTCGCGGATGTCCTCCAGCATTTGCAGCACTGCAAAGACATAGTCGAAGGTGTTCTTGTAGTGAGCCACCAGGGCGAGAGAACATCCGGCCATACCGCTAAGCCGCTCTTGCCGCTCTAGTTGCTCCAGGAGTAGCGCGGGTTCACGCTTGCGACCACCATAGATCTGCAGGTTGTCAGGAAGCTCTCCTTCGACGATGTAATTTCTCTCCCAGTTTTTCTTCAGTGAAGGGGACAGCTTGGAATGGCAAATAGTTTTAGCAAAGTATGGTTTCAATACCCTGTCCCATCTGGCCTCCAAATCAATGGGCTTGGCACTGGAGATTTTCAAATCCAACCGAGGCAACCGGTCAATTTCCTCTAGGGTGAGCTGCATCGGATCCCGTTCGCCAACAATTTTTTTCAAGTCCTCACGGTAGACGAAAATTCCGCTCAGGTAATTGTAAAAATCTGCAAGATGGACCCGAAGGAGACTGCCTTTCTTGCTGCGGTATCTCTTTTTGGAACGAAAAACATGGGTAAAGAGCAGGAAATTTCGCAAATCAGTCGGGTTCCGAAAATCCACCCAGACCTCTTCATTTGTTCGAGGAAACTGCCTGCTGGCAATAATGCAGAGTTCGCAATCAACTTCGAGGAGGTCATAGATTTTGCCAGCCACATACGTACCATAGGTGGTGAAGGTCTCTTGAGTCAGTTTTGAGCCAGTCAATCCCGGAATGGACAATGACAAGAGCAGATCATCCATATCTTGCGGGATAACAATGAGATCGAATGGCCCGGTGGCCTCACGCAGTTTTTCTACGGAGTCGATAATCAGAAATTTGTGCGCCGCCATTCGACCGGTGATCTCATGTACGATGAGATCGTTGGGAGCAGTGAGGAGTGCGACATTGAGCTTTTCTTTCTTGCGGCGATCAGCTTGCTCGAGTATAACTCGCTCGATCTCATCCACTTTGTCTTTGATGTCCTCCAAGGAGTGAGACACCCAATTTATTGGAATGAGAAAGTAACGCTTCCCGTGACTACTGAACCGCATCAATAAGCCGAGTTTCCGATATATGCTGTTGATACGGGGGTAGTTTTTTTTGAGGATCTCAGGGTCGCTAAAATCCAAGCTTTCCAGAAAATCAAGCTCACCGACTCCCAATTTAACCCTCTGCTCAACAATGCCAAGGCCGTAAGCGTTGCCACCAAAGCGACTGGCAAGAAAAGGGGGATGGTCTTCAGCCACGAACGTGCCCACGGGGATATCTTGAGGATCAATTCCCAAGGATTCGAAGTCTTCGGGCCGGACGATGCGGTAGGAGATGTCGAAGGTATGAATACGATCGGGCAGAGGTGGGCCGGTCGGGAAGCTAGAAGATGGGATTTCGCTCTTAGGGCTCATTGTCTAACCGATTGAAACAACTAAATCTTATTAAATCATAGTTGAATGTGAGATGTGGGATACTAAATCCTTAAAGAAATGGTAAATCTCACATCACATATCACACATCCCACATCTGTTCCTCAGAATTTGTTTCGTGCTTCGTGCTTAGGATTTCGAAATTAAAGTCGCATGCATGAAAACAAAGCCTTGATTTTACACATTGTGAACTTTTGTGGATAGCTTGCGGTCCAGGCCATGTCGAGCCTTGAGACGGAGCAACCCCGGGCTAAGATGAAGGTACATCAGTGGGCTGTCGCAACCAGCTTCAATGAAGTAGGCCTCCAATTCATCAAAAAGTACCAGTCTACTTGGCCAGGTATATCGGCGTTCTCGTTGGCGGAATTTTTCCCACTGCGATTTCAATGCCTTGTTGTTGTCGAGCACAAGAGTCTTGGCATGCTCGCAGAGAAACATCTCACAGACAATGGGTTTGAGCCGCCAAAGACAACCAGTGTTATTCAAATAGACACAATTCAATCCACCTGTGTCTGTGTCGAGGGTATGCAGTAAAACATCGATTTCTTCCCGGGTGGAAAGAAGGACATTGATAACAACATCAGCAAAAAAAGTGATAATTCCTTCCCGCCCACAACAAGCACTTTTATGGCTCGTGAAGCATTTCTGCGAACAAATATCAGCAAAATGTTGGTCTTGAAAAGAATTGACGACCTTTCTGAATTGTAGATATGACTCGATTCTCTTCTTAAGCCGGCGCAGTTCTGAATCAGGAAGGTGCGAAAGGTGCTGGCGAACCATTAGGATCGCGTTTTTTTGCTGTCGATTATATTCACTTATCACTGGCATTCTATTTCTTCTAGTCCCAATTGTGCATCATAGAATCCAGAATTCAGGGGGCTTAGAGCAGAGGGCATAGAGCATAGAGTAAAAAAACAGATTTGCCCCGGGCCCTGCTCCCTTGTTGCTTAGTGCCTCGTGCTTAGTTCTTAGTTCCTAGCTTTATTTGCTGCCCGCTGCCTCCTGCCTGCTGCCAGCTGTATTTCCGTACTCCCCATACCTTGCGCCGTATACCTCATTACAGGTCATAGAGCGTATCATCCTTCCGGGGTGGAGGCTTCCGGCGACCGGTCTTCTTTTGTTTTTGAAAAACGAGGGGATCTTCTTCTTCGAGTAAGTCACCCATTTCTGCTTCGATCTGTTCTGGGTCTTCTCCAGCCTCCATTCTTCGTAAGGCCTCTTCCATACCCGAACCCAACTCGAGACCGGTCATCTGAGTAAGTTTGCGCATCAGTTGAGCCGCCTGTTTTGGGTCGTCCTCATCGATGCGCTCAGCTTCACTGGCGAGAGCGGTCATGGCCTTCTCTAGTTTAGACTCATCAATGTCAGGGAGTCCATTGTCCTGATCCTCCTTGGCACCGCGAAGTACGGCAAAGGAAGACATCTGTCGATCAAGCTTAGAACGATTGCACTTGGGACAGGGCGGAATCTTTTCGGTATTGATGGCGCGGGAGAAAAAGTTGAAAATCATGTGGCAATCCGGGCAATAGAATTCATAAATGGGCATGATTCGTCACCTCCGGTTCACTCAACCCACAATCCCAGGCAGGTATAGATCGTAGTTAATTGCAATTGTTAAAGAATTTCCACCCAAAAGTCAACGGTAACCATAAAAGCGTGGAGTGTTGGAGTTATGGAGTGTTAAAGTACTGGGTTGAAGAATTCAAGGTTTAGTAGACTAATCTTGACTTTACATTACTCCATTACTCCATTACTCCATTACTCTAGTACTCCTAGGATAGTACATTGACTCTATGAACAATGTGACTTAGGATAGCTACCTCTTGAGAACATCAACTCGCATGAGGTTTATATGAAGCGAATGCCATTGGTTATAGCCACGAGGAATAAGGGCAAAACCGAGGAGATCAGGGCGCTGTTGGCCGACTTTCCCGTGGACATTAAGAATCTGGCTGACTTTGGGCCAACGCCAACAACCGAAGAAGATGGCGAAACATTTGAAGACAATGCGGTAAAAAAGGCACGCTTCACCGCCAAGATCCTGGGATTACCTGCACTGGCCGATGACTCGGGTCTCATGGTGGAGGCTCTGGGCGGTGCTCCAGGAGTTCGCTCTGCCCGCTACGCAGGAGAAAACGCCAGCGATGAAGCAAATAACGCCAAGCTGCTTCAAGAGCTTGAGAGTGCGGAAAATCGCAATGCCGCCTTTGCTTGTGTTATCGCTATAGCGGTTCCTTGGGGGCCAGCTCTGGTATACGAAGGACGCTGCGAAGGAATGATTAGCAGAGAAGGGGTTGGTAGTCAGGGGTTCGGGTACGATCCGGTCTTTTACTATCCACCTTTGGAAAAGACCTTCGCCCAACTCAACACCGAGGAGAAGAATCAGGTGAGTCATAGAGGACAGGCTCTGGGTCACCTGCACGATGAGTTTGATAAGGTACTCATTTGGCTGCGACAAAGGCTGATGGAATCCGGCTGGCAGTGGTTGGAGGAGTAGTATAATTAGCTAGATAACCTGGGGACCCAAAAGAAACTTCAGTTTGAGGCTGAAGTTCGTTTTAAAAAGGGTAAGCTATAAGGAGTAAAGGAGTAACAGTGATTTCAAAATTCGGATTTCGGATTGAAAATAAACCGCAGATCAAGAATGTAAGCAAAAATGCCTGCGCAAGAACATTCACCTTAACGAAGTGACTTGAGTGCGTCGATGGGTATAGCTGTAGAAAGCTCCAATTCCACAAACCGCATTCCGCATTCCCAAACCCGCAATCGAGTGCTCCAACACTCCAGTAGTCCAGGGCAAAAAAATACCGACCCTATTCAAGGAGAGTCGGTATTTTCTCGGTAAGAACAATCCTAACAGCTGCAAGATCCGCACGCGTCTGGTTGGGAAAGCATTGAGGTAATAGCAAAACCCGAACAGTGACCGTCTTCCATGTAATCCACCTTTATGGGCTTGGCTTGATTCATCAAAGTGGTATCAACAAGGTAGGTAAGACCGTCAAGTTCGACAACCTGATCTTTCTCGTTTGGCTCATCCAGAGCCATTCCCAATGAGGGCCCCCCTCACCCAATTTGGGAGACAAAAATACGAATTGCAGATTCGATCTCGCGCTCTTTCAGGTACTCCTTCAGTTTCTCTGCGGCTTTCTCAGTAACCTCAATCATGCTAACTCCCTCTGTTCATTGATTTATCTGGAAATATACTCACTGCGCTGTTTTCTGACAGACTTCCTATTTTAAGGATACTCTCAGTGGGTGTCAAGACCTCAACGTACGGTCTGGTGGTCTTCCCTGCCAAACGCTCAAGAACCACAGTTACTCCATTGCTCTGGCGGTAATATGAGGCAGGGAAGATCGGCTAGATAAACCCCAAGGAGCAACAAACAAGTTTCCACGTATAGATATTTCTCTCCCAGGATCAGACATTTTCCAAGTGGAAACACAAAGGAAACCATGTTAAGAAAAGAACCATGGTGCGTTTTCTCATAACCTTCCTTTCCGTCTATGGCGCAATCCATCTCTACTTGTTCCTGAAAGCGAGGTCCGCCTTATCGCCGGGGACTGGACTTAGTGTAGTGATGGCGCTGTTCCTGGTTGCTATGGTGGTTGCGCCCATAGCAGTGCGGTTACTCGATCGGCACGGACTGCCTCTGGCTAGTCGCTACCTCGCCTATATTTGCTATACCTGGATGGGATTGATCTTTTTTTTCTTCTGGATGAGCATTTGCCTGGATGTGTTCAATGGGAGCATGCGGATTTTGGCTCTCCTCCCGGGGTCTGCCACCAGCCGTTTTGTCTGGACCGGCAAGAATAGCTTCGTGTACCTCACACTTGGTGTTGCCATTCTGGGAGTGTGGTCTGCGTTTAGTGCCTGGCAGATTCGCTTGGATCGGGTTGTGCTGCAGACCACAAAACTGCCTGCTAGCCAGAACACCTTAACCATTGCTCAAATATCTGATGTGCACTTGGGACTGATGGTGGGGGAGAGGAGAATGTCCCGCATTATCACGTTGTTGGAACGAGCTAAACCGGACGTACTTGTCTGCAGTGGTGATCTCGTGGACGCCCAGATGGAACGGTTCGACAACCTGGCAGCTATGTTGGCAAAAATAAAGGCCCCATTGGGCAAATTTGCCGTCATGGGCAATCATGAATTCTACGCAGGAGTTCGTCAAAGTGAGCTGTTCTTGAAGGCCGCAGGATTTATGGTATTGCGCAATCAAGAATATGGCCTGGAAGATCTTTTTCGTATCGTGGGAGTGGATGACCCGGTAGGGAGAAGACGCTATAAGGAAAAAGCCGCTTCCAGCGTAAGCGAAACTGATTTACTTGCTGGTTCAAACTCACCAGTATTCACTATCTTGCTGAAACATCGGCCCACAGTGGAAGATGAATCCCTGGGACATTTTGATCTGCAATTGAGTGGCCATACTCATGGGGGACAGATATTTCCCTTCAATCTGGTGGTAAAACACTTCTATCCCAGGCAGAGCGGACTGTACCGTCTGGACAAGGGCAGCACACTCTATGTGAACCGGGGAACCGGCACCTGGGGTCCTCCCATGCGTTTTCTCGCGCCTCCTACAGTGACACTCATTGAACTTAGCAGGGTTGAAAGTTGATCGGTGGAAAGTTGATCATTCGATGTAGGTGGTGGGGGATGAAAACGGTAAATGGTCGTCTAGCGAATTAATTCTACGATATCGTTTTTTTTGACCGTAAAACTGTACTTGCCGCCGAAACGATAGCTCTCAAGGGTAAGAGAAGTGTCATTTTCGGCAACCACTACACCCTTATGTCTGGCGCCATTCTTCATCTTGATCCAAACCGTGCTGCCGACCAGAAACTCTTTCTTGTCTTCAATACTTTTCTCGAGGTCTTGTTCCAATTCCTCAATTGATACCACCGAAGTGGACGAAATACCTGCGTCGCCATAACTGTCGACAATGGCGGTGTAATACAGTTGCAGTTTGGCAAACTCCCGTTTTGAAGCTATCAGTCGAATGATAAAATACCTGTCAGGCTGATGCTCAAAAATGCTGACAGCCATACGTTTATCAGCTAAGGCTCCAGTTATGTGCGAGACATCGCGCTTGTTGATCTGTTTGTTCTCTTTTTTGATTTTGGTGTAGCCTCCCCTTTTCATCGTATCTTGCAAAGACTGGGCGTAATTGTCCCCAACTTCTCTACTTCTAGCGTAGCACTTAAAGCTTACTTGACTGTCGGGCGCTTGCAGACGAATCCCGTGAAGGATATTTTTTTCTGAATTCACTTCATTCTGGCTCCAAGCAGGGGGAAAGGAAATATAGGAGCCATCCGGAAATTTATGGCTCTTCCAGGCGCTAACGTCAAGCTTCTTGGCGGGAGCAGGTTTAATTTTTGCCGCCACCTTTTTTGCTGGTTCCACCTGTTTGGGGGCTTCCTGTTTTGGGGCTTCCTTTTTCGGTACTGGAGCAGGTGCTTCCTTTTTGACAGGCGGTCTTTTCCTGGGTCCTCGAGCCTTTCGTACCTGCTCCACTGTGGGTTTGGCAGCAGACCGTTTCTCCGGGCCGCTGGTAATATCCTTATACATCACAACCAGGAAGTAGATGGCGTACCCCAGAACCATCACCCCGATTACCAAATAAAGCCCGAGAATGCGATTTTTCCGGACATCTTCGGTGACAAATTTCTTCAGTCTTTGGATGATAGCAGTGAGCTTGCCTGTCCGAGCTCCCATGGTCTAGCCTTCCTCTTAGCCCCTTAGGACCATAATCTTGAAAGGTGGTGGTCAGTAGAGAGTATGAGTTTGCTCAATCTGACTGACGTCGTAACGATCCAATCAATGATGGAAACAAGCAAAGAGCATGCCAGCCATATGGCTAAGTATCACAGTTCGGAAAGCTTTGATCAAAAGTAGGGTGGCATTCCCCTACCGGTAGCTGAAATCCAATGTCGGAATACCCTCACGCTCTTTTCCACCTCTGGGTCTTGCCACAGTTCTTCCAACGTATAGTGCATCTTTGTGGACCAGTTGGAATGCTCTGTGACTGTTCCAGGCACATTCTGTTGCCGAGTATCTCTGAAAAAGTCCTCTTGACTTATAACCACCAACTTTGCAGGGGTTGACAACAAAAAACCGATGATGGCGCTGTGAAGTTCATCGCTTATTTCAGCATGCACTGTTTGATCGCTAGCCGCTTCCTTCGCCAGGAAACCCGAAGCGACAAGCCGTTGGACGATTTCCTCTTTTTCACTCGCTCGTTTCTGCACGGCAGCATGAAATTGGTCTTCGCTGGGGAACAAGCCCAAACTGTTGCGCAGGGAAAGATCCTCTCCCGCCCAAAATCCTGCCAGGGTGGGAAGATCGTGGGTGCTCACCGTAGCCAGAGCGTAAGGCGGGTATGATACCGGTTCCCTCAAACCACCATGATCGTCTCTTTCAAAGTAGAAAACCCGATAAGAAAAGATACGGAGATAGGCTAGGGCTTCCCTTACCTGAGGAGGAACCGTGCCCAAATCCTCTCCAATGAGCAGGGTTTTGGCTCGGTCACTTTCAAGCGTCAAGATGTTAAGGAGGTCCTGGTAGTAGTTTTCCACATAGGTTCCATTTTTCGCTCGCTGTCCTTGCAAGATCCAGAAGAGACGAAAAAACCTCATTATGTGATCAATTCTGAGTGCCCCACCCGCTTGACAATTCTTTCGGACCTCTTGAACGAATAGGGAGTAGCCGTTGCTGCGGTACTTTTCTCTGTGGGGAGGATGAAAGCCCCAGTCCTGACCTTCTAGGGCAAAATCGTCAGGTGGTGCACCCACCGTTACTCCCGGAACAAAAAAATCCGAATAGGCCCAGTTGTCAGCCCCGCCGGGGTCACTACCCAAGGCAAGGTCGTGGTACAGACCAACACCGGCCCCCATTGATTGAGCCAGATGCTGTGCTTCCTCGAGCTGCACCTCTACCTGCCATTGCAAGTACTTATGGAAAAGTATACGTTGCCATTGGTTTTGTTGAAACTCTTGCACCTCCTGAGATGTAGGGTTCTGAAAAGGCTCCGGCCATTGCCTCCGGGACCATGCATCAGGGTTTTTCTGGCGAAAAAAATCCTCAAGGGCGCAGAAGGTAGCGAAGTTGTGAAGCAGACTGGATTCCTCTAGGAGATACGCTTTAAATTGCCGGGAGTGTTCCGTCAGGCCTTCCTTGTCGAGCCAATGGAGTTCAAGAAATGTCTGAAATACCCTTTCCAGAACCTGGAGTTTCAAGGTGGCCACTCGC
>JASFGC010000141.1:0-8703 GCA_050123975.1 Syntrophobacterales bacterium
CCGTTTTGTATTTAAAGGAACCGGGGAAGGCCGAGAAGATTCAGACATGCAGGCCGACAAAAAGAAAGCTGAGCCTGAACCAGAAAACTACAGTTTCTTGGATATGTTAGAGTCGTCTGTAAGAGGAGAGGAGCACTAGCCCCGTGTTCGTGAGTTTCGAAGGCATAGAGGGATGCGGGAAAACCACCCAGGTGGAACTGTTGGCCACGGTTTTATCCCAGCGCGGTATCCCCCACCTGGTTACTCGCGAACCTGGGGGGACCCGCCTGGGGGAACTCATACGAAAAATACTTCTGGACCCTGGCAACAGTGAAATGGAACCCCTCACTGAATTGTTTCTCTATGCAGCCGACCGGGCTCAGCACATTGCCCAGGTGATTCGACCCGCCCTGGAAGCTCGCCAGTGGCTCATCTGTGATCGGTTCGCCGATGCGACCACCGTTTACCAGGGATACGCTCGAGATCAAGATCTCGCTTTTATCCAGCAACTCAACCAGTGGGCCACTCAGGGACTCTGGCCCAATCTGTCTCTGTTACTGGATTGTCCAGTAGAGGTCGGCTTGCATCGTGCCCGGCGGCGGATAGAAAATAGTGCCCTGGAAGGACGGGAAGATCGGTTCGAACAACAGGCCTTAACTTTTCATCAAAAGGTGAGAGATGGCTATCTGGAGCTTGCAGCCCAGCATCCTGAACGTTTCAAAATACTGGACGCCACCATGGAGCTGGAGCCGTTACATGAAAAAATTGTAGCCATACTGGAGCCATATCTAGAACAGCAGGGCTAAACCAGGACCTTCAAGATGAGTTTTGCCGAGATAATAGGACAGAAGCGAATCATTCATCTCTTGCGACGGGCCCTCGCCCAGGAACATCTGCCGCACAGCTTTCTCTTTACCGGGATGGAGGGAGTTGGTAAACACCTTACGGCTTTCACCCTCGCTAAAGTGGTGAACTGTGAAAACGGTGCTGTCGGAGATTGCTGCAACCGCTGCGTCTCCTGCCGAAAAGCGGCAAGTGGCAACCATCCTGATATCAACATCATAAAAAGGGACGGCCCCTTTATCAAGATAGAGCAGATTCGTGCCCTCAAGCAGCGCTTACGTTTCAAGCCATTGGAAGGTCGTTACCGGGTAACCATAATAAACAACGCCCAGAATATGAAGATCGAAGCGGCGAATGCTGTGCTCAAAGTCCTTGAAGAACCGCCGCCAGAAAACCTCATCATTTTGACTGCCTATGAAATCACCTCTCTCCTCCCCACCATCGTCTCCCGCTGCCTCCACCTTCCCTTTCAACCGTTGGCAACAGAGGAAATATCCACCCACCTCTGCCAAACCCACGGTTTGCAACCGGAGAAAGCGGCTGTTTTGGCGGAATTGGCTGGAGGGAGCCTTGCTCGGGCTGCAGCACTGCTGGACGAAAAGCAACTTGACCGCCGCCGCTGGCTCATGGAAACTGTAGCCGAGATCCACGAATCATCCATCACTGATCTGTTGGCTGCAGCCAAGACCTGGAAAGGTGAGGGTCCAGATTTACAGCAAGACCTTGAGTGGCTGAAAACATGGCTGCGGGATCTGCTCGTCCAGCAACTCGACGTGGCGGAAAGTATCGGTCTTCTCAATATAGATTTCGCCGAAAAGGTGGCGGGAGCGTCTTCACGGTTGAAGCCTGACCATCTGCTGGAAATGTTTGAACTTGTCTGCGCTCTTCAAGGGGCTATGAGTTATAATATCAACAAAAGACTGAGTCTGGAGGCACTCCTTTTGCTCCTGCACACTCGGGCAACCGATCGTGGAGGGGAGCCGAGAGGTCACCTGCCGGCCCAGGTTATAGGACCATTCACCTGGCCGGTTCCTGTTGGTAGGTAAGAATGTAAATCAATAAACACTATCGAACGACATACGCTGGTTTAGGACAATTTATGGATAACATCGTTGGCATCCGCTTCCGAGAAGGCGGCAAGATATATCACTTTATTCCCGGCCACTTTGTCCTCAAAAAGGGCGACGAGGTAATTGTCAAGACCGAGAAGGGTCTAAGCCTGGGGATTGTCGCAACTCCGGTCAGAAAACGTGACCCCAACTATCCCAGAGACCAACTGAAAGAGGTGTTCCGTCTGGCGAATGATAACGATCGCCAGCAGTACAAAGATTGTCTTGCCAAGGAGAGAGAAGCCCACCGCTTTTGCCAGGAGCGTATAGAAGAGCGCAATCTACCCATGATTCTGGTGGATGTGGAACGCTTTTTCGACGGGTCCAAGATCATTTTTTATTTTTACGCCGATGGCCGTGTTGACTTCCGCGAACTCGTGAAAGACCTGGTCAAGAAACTACACACCCGGGTGGAGCTCCGGCAAATCGGCGTCCGCAATAAGGCCAAGATGATCGGTGGTGTTGGCCCCTGCGGTCGTGAACTGTGTTGTGCCACCTTCCTCAAGGAATTTCATTCCGTCTCGGTAAGAATGGCCAAAGAGCAAAATCTCTCTTTAAACCCGACCAAAATATCCGGGGTCTGCGGTAGGCTCATGTGTTGCCTGAAATATGAGTACCCCGATTATGTGGAAATGAAAAAGGGGATGCCCAAAATCGGCAAGCGGACTGTAACTCCAGAAGGAGAAGGCAAGGTCGTTCGCCAAAACGTCATGGAGCAGCGGGTGGTGGTAGCGTTAGATGACGGCAGGGAAATTGAATTCGATGCTTCCGACCTACCCCAGCAACAAACTGGTGCGGGCGATAGTCGCCAGCGCAGCGACGCAAGCAAACATCGACAGGGAGACACGGGGACGCGGGGACGCGAAGACCAAGATGGTGAAAAAGTATGAAACAGGGAGGATCTATGACAGAGAGGTATTACATCACTACGCCAATATACTACGTCAATGCCCCACCTCATCTCGGCCATGCATATACAACCATCGTTGCAGATGTGCTGAACCGCTTTCATACCCTGATCGGGAAGGAAACCTACTTTCTCACCGGTACCGATGAACATGGCGACAAAGTAATAGAGGCTGCAACTGCCGCGGGTAAGGATCCTCAGTCCTACGCCGATGAAATAAGCGACTTGTTTCGCAACACCTGGCCAAATTTAAATATTAGCAACGACTACTTCATCCGGACCACCGATGAGCTCCACAAGAAAGTAGTGCGTTTCATTCTTCAGAAAGTCTACGATTCGGGCGATATCTACTTCAGCTCATATAGCGGCCTCTACTGTGTGGGATGTGAAAGATTCTATACCGAAAAGGAGCTGGTTGAGGGTAAATGTCCCCAGCACGATCGTCCACCCGTCCCCCGAGAAGAAGAAAATTACTTTTTTAAGATGAGCAAATACCAGGACTGGCTCATTGATCACATACAAAAGAATCCTGACTTCATTCGGCCAGAGAGATACCGTAATGAAGTGCTCAGTTTTCTGAAAGAACCCCTCGAGGATCTCTGCATCTCAAGACCAAAATCACGCTTAAGTTGGGGGATCACTCTGCCTTTTGATGACCGTTATGTAACCTACGTCTGGTTTGATGCTCTTATCAACTACGCCTCCGCCCTGTCCTATCCCGACGGTCCTCTCTTTGCTCAATTCTGGCCTGTAGTCCAACACTTGATCGCCAAGGACATCCTCAAACCCCACGGCATCTACTGGCCTACCATGCTGCAAGCCGCTGGCATCCCTCTGTACCAGCATCTCAATGTACACGGTTATTGGAATGTGGAAGAAAAGAAGATGTCCAAGAGCCGAGGCACAGTAATTAAGCCCTTGGATCTTCTCCAGGTTTATGGGCTTGATGCCTTTCGTTATTTTCTTATGAGAGAAATGGTCTTCGGCCTCGACGCCAGCTTCAGTGAGGAGGCCCTGATTACCCGCGTCAATGCGGATCTGGCCAATGATCTGGGAAATCTCACCAGTCGCCTTCTGACCATGGTCCATAAGTATTGTCAAGGTAAGGTTCCACAGCCAGACACCGAAGAAAAAGACGACGAAAAATTGAAAAAGGCGGCGGTGGAGTTACCCGCAACCTATGCTCTCCATATGGAACAACTGGAGTTCCACAAGGCGTTGATGGCGGTCTGGGAACTCATTAACCACGTAAACCGTTACGTTGACCAGAGCGCTCCCTGGGTCTTGGCACGAGACCCTCAGAAGCAGTCTCGATTACACACGGTACTCTCCTACTCCCTCGAGAGTTTGAAGATAGTAGCTGTACTTCTGACACCAATCATGCCTGGCTCCAGCCAGGAACTGCTGGATAGGCTTGGCCTAGAGATTGACCCGTCGGAGTTACGGTTAGACCAACATACCACCTGGGGAACCCTTCGGCCGAACACATCCACTCGCCGCGGTAAGTCACTGTTTCCCCGGATTGATCAAACCATTGAGGATAGGCAAGCGGCTGAACCTTCTAGAAAACCGCTTTTGAAGCTGGATGAATTTTCCCGCATGGATTTGCGGGTTGCCGAAATCCTACAAGCTGAATCCATGCCCGATTCCAAGAACCTCCTGAAACTGGAAGTCGACGTAGGCGAGAAGCGAACAGTGGTCGCTGGAATAGCGCGCCACTACCGCCCAAAGGATCTAGTGGGTAGACAGGTTGTGATGGTGGCCAATTTAAAGCCGGCCAAACTCATGGGTATCCGTTCAGAGGGCATGATACTGGTGGGCGGCGCTGAGGGAGAAATGGTGTTGATTGAGCCGGAGAGAAAGGTAAAGCCCGGTAGTCCGATTCATTAGATGTAGACGGGGGGACACGGCGAGACGGAGACGCGGCGAAGAAGGACAACATAGGAAAGAAGGAACCAATAATACTAGGAACTAAGAACTAGGCACTAGGCACAGAGGAACGACGCGGAGACGCGGAGAAACGGCGAGACGGGGATTAGAGGCCAGAGGTCAGAAGTCAGACGACAGAGGACAAACTGAATATCAAATTCGCAATTCGAAATTCGCAATTCGCAATTGTCTCTCTGTGCTCTATGCCTCCTGGATTCTGACTCCTTAACCCATACTGTTTACTGCTAACTCTCCGCAAGTGCCTCCTTAATCTTCTCTCTAAACAACCGAAGCGTTTCGCCATAATCGGGAGTGGAAAACACTGCGGAGCCAGCAACGAACACATCAGCTCCGGCCCGGGCCACCTCCCCTATGGTTTCTGCGTTAATACCCCCGTCCACCTCCAGTTCCACCGCCAGCCCTCGTTGTTCAATAATCTCCCGAAGGGCCTGGATCTTCGGAATCACTGCTTTAATGAATGCTTGTCCCCCAAATCCGGGATTCACTGTCATCAGGAGAACTTGATCCACCTGGTCCAGAATATGTTCTATTGCCACCAGGGGTGTGGCCGGATTAAGGGTTACGGAAGCTTTGGCACCAAGTTCTTTGATTCGCTGAATTGTCCGGTGGAGGTGGGGCAATACTTCCGCGTGCACACCAAGAATATCCGCCCCTGCCTTGACAAAATCCTCTAGGTACAAATCCGGCTCACTGATCATGAGATGCACATCCAGCGGCAGGTCGGTGCTACGACGCACAGCCTCTACCACCAGCGGCCCTATGGTTATGTTGGGAACAAAGTGGCCGTCCATTACGTCCACATGGATGTAATCAGCTCCCGCAGCGGTGGCTGCGGCAACTTCTTCTCCCAGTCGCGCAAAATCAGCAGACAGAATTGAAGGCGCTAGTTTCTTCATCGTCCTCTCCGTTACTCGCTTCGTGATTCGTAGCCACTTGAAATATATTGAAATTTTAGCATGTCTCCCCAGTCAAAACCATCGGCTTTCAGCCTCTGCACCGTACCATCCACGAGAACAATAACCTTTTCAGGACTCTGAGCCCACACCAGCCAATCCAACTGATCGCCTGGCCGATGAATCCTGCTGTACGAGAGCACTGCTTCCCCACCCTGTTCCCTGCTAAGAGAAACCTCCTTCTTGAAATATCCGGGCTCCAATTGATACGTGATCCACCACAATTTGGCCTGTGGTCCTTTGGGTTGCGGTACTCGATTCACCGTCAGGACTATGGCACTGTCTCCATCTGCCCTATACCCTGCCAATGGGTTCTGGCCAACAATGGTGTTGAGTGGCAGTCCAGGCTGGTGTGTTTCTTGGAGCGTCGGCGCTACCAGCCCCAAGTCATCCAAGATTCTCAGGGCCTGCCCTATCGTTAACTGGCGAAGCTCAGGCATCGCCACCGCAAACGATTTGGGACCATCGCTGATGAGAAAATCAACTGACTGCCCGCGCTCTATCTCTAGGAGAGCTTCTGGAAGCTGGGTAATGATAGTATCCCGTGGGTACTGGGAGGAAGGAATGCGGCAGATCCCACCCAAGTGGAGACCATTTTGCGAGAGAACCAGCTTGGCCTCACGCATTCTGGTCCC
Source organism: Syntrophobacterales bacterium (assembly GCA_050123975.1). GTDB lineage: Bacteria > Desulfobacterota > Syntrophobacteria > BM002 > BM002 > BM002. Next base: position 6,377 of record JASFGC010000141.1, read on the forward strand.
CACCAAATTTGGAACCCGCACCCTTCGGGAGCCCCGAGAGATAACCACCTTCACATCCCGGTCGCGCTTTAACCAAGTTCCGGAAACGGGCTCCTGAGAACCGATGAAATTCTTGGGTACAGTCTCACTCCACATGAATCCACCCACCTTGATATTCAACCCCAGAGAAGTGAGAAGATCCAAAGCGTATACGGTATCATGCCCTACTAGATTCGGAACCAAGACCTCTTCCTCACTCTGAATGATCCACTTACTGGTGAGGTAGAGACTGCACAAGAGTGCCCCCAGAAATACGGCTGCATAGATGCCAAACTTCACTAATTTGTTCAAGAGAGCCATCGATCATGCACCATACCGAAATCCAAGCAATAAGGCAACGCCATGGTGCTTTTTCAGCAAGCAGCACGCAGCCAGCAGCTGGCAGTTTTCCCTATGAATTCCTATTTACGCCTATGCCTGTAGCTCCGCATCCTGTGGATACTAGATTTGGATATGCACTTTTATTTACTAACCACAGAGACACTGAGAGCACGGAGGGAACTATATTCTTGCCCGATCGGGAGACGGCGATCGGGCAAGAGATCGCAGCCCTGCGGGCACGATCTAGTAACCGCGTGGCTTCATGTCAACGGTTGCACTTAGGCTAAAGAGCGTTCGCCGCAGGCGGAGGCTCTTTTCCCTGGCCGTCGTCTCCCGGCCAGGGAAAAAACAACATTCTCTGTGTACTCTGTGCCTCTGTGGTAAATCTTCATCAGGCTTCCTTAGTCCGCTACCACACGGAGCAGACAAAATAGTCTTTTCTATTTTGCTGCTAGCTGCCAGCTGCCCACTGTCAGCTAGTACGTCTTAGCCGTGCGGCGAAAAAACCATCCACTCCATGCTTGTGAGGCCACGTCTGCAGAGCACCCATTGGATTCACCGTGCCACCACATCCTGGCGGTAAATAGGGACGAGCCGATTCCAGATGATAGTCGGGATGTTCACTCAAAAAAGCCTGCAGCGTTGCCTCATTTTCCTCCGAACTCACAGTACAAGTAGCATACACCAAGACACCCCCAGGCTTGAGCAGGGGAGCAACCCTGCTGAGCATCTGCGTCTGTAACAGGTGGAGCCGGTGAAAATCCTTGGGCTTCACTTTCCACTTGATGTCAGGGTTGCGTCGCAGCACCCCCAGTCCGGTACAGGGTGCATCCAGCAAAATCCGGTCAAAGGAGCGTTGATCAAAAGATGGTTGCAGCTCGAGTACATCCATCTCCACTGGTTTTATACTGGAAACCTTTAGCCTTTTAGCATTCTCCACCAACCGGGTCAATTTCCAGCCCTGGTTGTCCAAAGCTGTTATTTTGCCTTGGTTCTCCATGAGTTGAGCCAGATGGGTACTTTTTGCCCCAAAACCTGCGCACGCATCCAAGACGTGCTCTCCCGGCTGAGGTTGGACTAAGTGGGCAATCAACTGAGACGCCTCATCCTGCACCTGAAACTCTCCAGATCTATAGTGGACAAGAGATGAGATATCGGTGCGAATCGACCTCAGATGAAGCGCTTCAGGGGCGAGGTTTCCAGGTTCCACGGAGAAACCAAGATCACGGAAGGAACTGGCCAGCGCCTCCACCGTCGTTGTCAGGGTATTGACTCGAATGCTCATTGGAGGGACCTGGTTGCCGGCAGCGCAGAAAGCCTCGGTCTCTTCATCTCCAAGTGCTTCTAGCCAGCGTTGGATCAGCCAGGCTGGGTACGAATAGCGGACTGCCAAACTGTCTTCTGAGCTTCCTTCAACGTGTGGTTCTTGAAAAATCTCTTTTTTGCGGGAAATGGCGCGCAAGATTCCATTTACAAAACGCACAACATGCGGAGGCTGACTTGTTTTTGCAAGTTTCACCGCCTCGTTCACTGCAGCTGCGGCGGGAATTCGATTTAAAAAGAGCAACTGATAGACAGCGAGTCGCAGAATTACTCTCACCGGCAGGGCTATTTTGTCTGGCTTTGTTCGTGCCTGCTGGTCGATTATCCAATCCAATCGTCCCTGCCAGCGCAGCACCCCATAGACCAGTTCGGTGACCAGGGCACGATCGCGGGGATCAAGATCCGGATGCTCCTTGAGATAAATATCGAGCAGAACGTCAGGAAAAGAGGCGTGGCGGGCCACCTGGAGCAGGGTGTGCATAGCGATGGCCCTGGGCGTCATGACTCTGAACTGGCCAAAAAGTGACGGATTGCACCTTCCACTTCTGCCAGCGGCAACCCGGTATTGAAGCAGGGACCATGTGGTCGATGGTTAAAGATACCATAGACAGGCAGCGGGTAGGTATCTTGTATTCCACTGGTAA
>JASFGC010000142.1:0-8696 GCA_050123975.1 Syntrophobacterales bacterium
CTGCCGCTATGTACTACTGGGTACCAAGCAGGAAGGCGGGCCGGTCTCGTAGCGCTGCCCCAGCGCGGCGAGGCGGGTCCGTTCTTGTCATAAAAACGTGCCCCTCTTTACTGTTCTCTGTCAGTCCACTGAGAGTTCTCATAGCATAACATAATCTAAACTTTTCCTTTTGAATATCGACCACACTATCCAGACTTGACAATCCTTCTTACACTCAATGCTGCCTGCCTGAGCAAAATGGTGGTTTTACGGATTGACATGATCAACAGGTTTACCCTAACCTGAAACCACGCTGCATTTCCCGCACGAGCGACCCCCCCCAATCGCCAATTGGCTTCCCGCTGGTCTCCCTGCACTCGCTCCGCTGAGAAGAAGGAGCACGGAAAATGAAAACGAACTCTCAGACGAAGTGTGCCGATTGTGGAGCCACCTATTCCTTTGTGGTGAAAGGGAAAAGAGATTATTTCATTCCATGGGGATCTTACTTTCTCTGTGACAAGTGCCACAGGTTCGCTATCATGAAAGCATTGAAGGCTGAGCTCGAGCCTCCCGTTGAATCTCCCAAGTGATACGGTGGCTTGCACCACATTGCTCGCAAGGGCCATACCAATCAAGCAGACGAAGCTGTTCTGGATAGTCATCATTTCATGACCGTTCCCTTGCCTCATTGCCCCCTTTATCATGTCCTAGATGATTTATTAAACATCGAAATCCTGGTCCTTGAAGCCAGGTGAGAGTTCAATGGCTCAGCCAGTGAAGGAGGTTTCAGGTTTCAGTGTTCCCCGCTGCCGCTTCGCTGCAGACGGGATCTTCGACAGGTTTCAGTCTTTTTTCTTTCCTGACACCTGATCCGCCTCCGGCGGAACACCTGAAACCCTGAAATCAGGTCCTTGGGGTCCGGATTCTCTATTCCTGGTCCTCAACCTATCCTGGGATGAGAAACCCAATGGCATATTTCCTGCAATCTCTGCTACTGCGAGGAGAGAGACTGTACACTTCATTTTATCGTATACCAACCTCCACTTTACAAAAGCCCTCACACCAACATTTGCAGTGAGGGTCGCAAAAACGAGAGACGAAAACAATGGCATTTGAAGACCACCGCACACATCCCAGGGCAAACCTCAGATGGCCTGTTTCCGTTCAACTGAGTGGTGCAGTCACTGAAGGAGTGACAAAAGACATCAGCGAGGGCGGCGCTTACGTTTGCTGTGCTAACCCATTGGGACCAAAGGAGGTCCTTGATATGATCATAAATGCACCGGATAAAGCGCTGAATGTCAAGGCTGAGGTGGTGTGGTCGAGTATGTCTGGCCTTGATGACGAGATTACTCCACGGGGAATGGGTGTTCGTTTTCTGGATATCGATAGTGAAGATAAAAGAATCATCGCTGAAGCGGTAGCTGAACACCTGAATGAAGATACGGAGTCTGAAGAGTTGCACGCTTCACTGTTTGATACCTTGGAAATCGACTAACCCGGTCTCTGGTATGCCGTCCATCTTCGCCAAACCAATAGAGACTCGTGGCATACTTCCTGCAATTTGAAGTAAGCTGAGCTACAGGGTTGATAGTCGTTGTTTTCAGGGAGTTATCTATGAAGAAATTCTTACTGGTTCTCTTCACCTTTGCTGCAATTGGCTGCGCCCACGCTCCTGATTATCCTCTGCCCGACAAGCCTGAGTTCTCCACAGATGAAGGAAGAAACTGCGCTCTTAAATGTCAGACAATACACGCTGAGTGCAAATCTCCTGCCTCTGCATGCAACCAAGAACTCGACCAATGTTACCAGCTTTGCAAAGAATTGTTAGAATAGTTTTACTTCATCTGACGCTCCACTTTCTGCAAGTTTTTTCATCTTCCGACTTCCACCTCACAACTCGGCGTACGGAGCAAAAGGTATAAATCGTCTACCATTTATTCTTACGTATTACAGAATGCTCCAAGGTTTTTTATTGCAATACCTTGGAAAATCGCTATAATGCTTACTCTATGAGCAAAGCAGTAGTTTCATTTAAAATCGACCCCAAAATAAAGGAAATCCTGCAGAAGTTAGCGGCAGAGGATACCCGCACCTTAAGCAATTATCTTGTGACCATTATTCAAGACCATCTCAAAGCCAAAGGCATCCTCTGGGGAGCGGAAGAGCAGCACGAGGAAAACGAAAAAGAACAGAGCGCGATTCGCTTCTCTAGCAAGTATATCACTCCTCCATCTACTGATGACCATTGACCCGGATATCTGATGAACTCGGGTCAAGAGAATCACATTCTACAGCTTCAGATGCTTTTCAGGATAAGATTAATCTGAGATAGCTCGGTCTGAGCTCTAATTTGCATATCTTGAGGGCGGTCCATACTAAGATAGCGGAATTGGCGGCGAGGGGAATGATGGCTGAGAGAATATGGCACCGTTTCTATGACGAGGATGTTCCTTACACAATTGAGCCACCTGTGGAACCTCTTTTCGTTCAACTGGCAAAAACGGCCCTCGAGTTTCCTCAGGTCATTGCTACTGATTTCATGGGGGCCCGTCTTACCTACCGGCAATTGGCCGAGCAGGTGAACCGATTTGCCTCCTCCCTGAGTGGTTTGGGTGTCGAGGCCGGTGACCGGATAGCCATTATGCTGCCCAATTGTCCGCAAATCATTATCGCCTACTATGCCGCCCTCAGCATTGGCGCCGTGGTGGTGATGACCAATCCCATGTACGTGGAGAGGGAGATGGCCCATCAGTTTTCTGATGCCGGGGTAAAAGTGCTGGTGGGCTTGGATCATTTGATGCCGCGGATTGAGAAGGTCTGGAAAGAGACACCCGTGGAACAGCTCATCATTACCAGCATCCGGGATTACCTTCCTTTTCCGCTCAACCTGCTGTATCCACTGAAAGCGAGAAAACAGAAGCTGAATCTGAGGGTGCCTTATGGAGAGTCTGTCCATTCGTTTAAAAACTTGGTCAAGAACAGCCCAGGGAACCCGCCCCGGCCAGAGGTGGCTTTGGATGATGTGGCCCTGCTTCAGTACACCGGGGGAACCACGGGCATAGCCAAAGGTGCCATGCTGACCCATCGCAACCTCATGGCCAATGTGGTTCAACTCATGGCCTGGTGCCCGCTCAAACGCGGACAGGAACGAAGCCTCTGTGTGGCCCCATTTTTCCATGTGATGGGCATGACCGTGCTCATGAATTTTTCCATTTGCTGGGGCGCTTCAATGATCTTGCTGCCTCGTTTCGAAATCAATAACCTTCTCAAAACCACCGTGAAAACCAGGCCAACCATTACGGTTTTGGTCCCAACTATCTTTACGGCCATGGTCAACTGCCCTGCGATATCCAGATGCGATATCTCCTCGATCAACTATTGTTTCAGTGGTTCGGCCCCCCTGCCGATAGAAATCATGAATCAATTTGAGGAGATTACCGGCAGTATTATCTTCGAGGCCTATGGACTCACTGAGGCATCACCCGTGACTCACGCGACCCCCGCCAAAGGCAAGCGTAAACCGGGAAGCGTCGGTATTGCCTTACCCTCCACGGACGCCAGGATCATGGACCTGGAGAGCGGCACCAGGGAATTGCCTGTGGGCGAATCCGGAGAACTGGTGGTGAAAGGGCCTCAGGTCATGAAAGGCTATTGGAATATGGAGGAAGAAAGCGCAGAAACCCTCAGGGATGGCTGGCTCTATACTGGAGACATAGCCTACATGGATGCGGACGGCTACGTCTTTATCGTCGATCGCAAGAAAGACATGATCATTTCCGGGGGCTATAATGTTTACCCGCGGGAAATCGACGAAGTGCTCTACGAACATCCCAAGATTGCCGACGCTGTGAGCATTGGTGTGCCCGATGCTTACCGAGGTGAGACTGTGAAGGTATTCGTTGTGGTCAAACCTGAAGAAACTCTTACCGGAGAAGAAGTTATAGCCTATTGCAAGGAGAAACTAGCAGCCTATAAGGTTCCCCACATGGTTGAATTTCGCCAGGAGCTTCCCAAAAGCATGGTGGGAAAGGTGCTTCGGAAGGAACTCCGTGCAGAAGAATCCCGCACCACCGTGGGGGAGGGTAAACCCGGATAGATGCTCATTTGATAGCGGAGGAGAGCCCTTTCTTCCGTACTCAAAGCAACGTCATACTTCCGTACTCATCCCCACTTTTTACCCCAGTCTAAAAAACATCTGATTTTGAAGATTGACAAAATCTCATTCTGGACGTATCGTTTTTGCAATTAATCTGCAGCCTTGCTTTGAACGTGGGCTAGATTATACGGTTTTCAACAACCCAATCATCGGCTGAGTCTAAGGTGCTTTTTATGGATAGCAGAAACGTGCCGCATTAACCTGAGAGAAATGGAGAGGGTTTGTCATGAATAGCAAGAGAATAGGAAGCTTTATTAGTTTGATTCTGGTTGTGGTGATAGCGGCGGCTGGAATTGCCCTGGCAGAAGAAAGGCTGGTACCCAAGATTGAGAGCTTTATCATTCTCATAGACCATTCAGGCTCAATGTTTCTGTCAGACCAGGGTGCGGTTCCAACGAAAGCGAAGCAAGCCAAGGATATACTGTCTGGTATGAATAGACGTATTCCTGAACTGGGCTATGTGGGTGCGATTCAGACATTTCCACCGAGTAAAACCCTGATTGGACCGGAGGAATACAATCGTAATTCATTTAGAGGTGCCATTGAAAACCTCCAAGAAAAGGGGAAAATTTTTGGCAACCAGACACCCTTGGGAAGAGGGATTGTAGATCTAGGTGCAGTTCTGAAAGATATGCCTCGAGGGAAAACGGCGATTATCATTTTTTCCGATGGGGAGGAGAATTTAGATATAGAAGCATTGAAAGCAAGAGAGCAGATGATCGCTGATCAGCGAGAAATACATTTTCACACGGTCTCTTTCGCCGACAAAAAGGAAGGAAGAACGGTTCTTGAAGAAATCAGCAGAGCGAGCGATGGGATTTCCGTTAAGGGAGATGAATTAGCTTCTGATGAAGTTGCACTCGATCGTTTTGTCAAAAACGTTTTTTATGATGTGGAAGTTCTTTTGGACAGTGATGGCGATGGTGTGGTGGACGAGAGGGATCAATGTCCCAATACGCCGAGGGGGATCACCGTGGACGCCCGGGGTTGCCCACCAGACACCGACGGTGATGGGGTGCCTGATTATCTAGATCGGTGTCCCGGGACTCCGCCTGGGGTGGCTGTAGACAACTCTGGCTGTCCTTTTGACAGTGATGGTGACGGTGTAGCTGACCATATGGACCAATGCCCCAATACTCCCATGGGAGCTACGGTAAATGAAGTGGGGTGTTGGAGTCTCGAGGCGACAACTTTATATGATAGCAACAGCTCGTACATGAAGGCCGAGGCCTATCCATTACTGGACGAAGTGGCTAGCATTCTCATGCAAAATCCCGAAATGAAGGTGGAAGTCCAGGGTCATACGGACAACAAGGGGAGCGCACAATACAATCAATGGCTGTCTGAAAAGCGCGCCCAGAGAGTGACAGACTACCTGGTAAGCAAAGGTATTGACCCCAGTCGCCTTGAGGCCAAGGGATATGGCCTCACACAGCCGGTGGCATCGAATGATACTGCGGAAGGACGGGCCCAGAATAGAAGGGTGGAATTAAAACGACTTCGATAGGCCCTCGTGCAGATGGGAATTTGAAAACGGTTGCGCCTGCATTTCTGTACCAAGCTAAGACGACACATATGGGCTTCTCACTCCTACTGGATTGAAAAGGGACTCCGAGGACGAAGCACTTCATCAACTGTATGATTCTAGCGGCAGGGTCAGTGTGGCCCTGCCGCTTTGTCAAAATCCTTGCTACTCGAAATGAAGGGAGATCTCAAATATGTCTCAGCCAACAGAAAGACGAGAGTATCCCAGGGCTCAAGCAAAATGGGCTGTGACCTTGCTGATCGCCGAAACTGAAATCGAAGGAGTAATAGAAAATTACACTCCGAAAGGTCTATTTGTTTCTTGTGACCAGTTCCCTCAGGTAGAGGGTAGTGTGCGCATGGTCATCAAGATTCCGGGTCGTCCAACCATGAATGCTGCCGGCAAGGTTATGTGGTCAACCATACTTGAGGACAGCGAGAGTGGAGCACGTTTAGGGGTTGGGATAGAATTCACAGAAATCTCAGAAGGCGACCTGCAGTACCTCTACGAAATGATGAAAGAGTATCACGAAGGATAAGCCACCTTTCACCCAGCCAAGGGAACGGAGAGAATGACCAGAAAACGACACAGATTTTTTCTGGTGCTTGTATTAATGGTGATAACGCTACCAGCCGCGGCCTCGGCTGAACGAGTAAAGATTCGTGGCGACTACTGCTATCAATACGGAGACAGCGAATCCTTGCTGGCTGCGAAGGAAATCGCTTACGCCATGGCTCTGAGGAGAGCCATAGAAAGATATAAAACCTTTGTAGCTTCTACGAGTGTTGTGGACGATTTCCAACTGCGGAAGGACTTAATTGAAACAATAGTTTCCGGTTATGTGGAAAATATTGAGGTTGCAAGAGAAGATGTTGCAGGGAGAAATGTATGCACAGAACTGGTGGGCTATGTCAATCCTGAGGCGGTCAGAGATATCATAGCGAAGAAGATCAAGATATCAAGCGAGAATCGCAGAAGAGAATTTGGTGGCATAGTCAGCAATCTTTATTTAAAGGTAATAAATTACAGAATAGATACAGATAGCGGTGGAAATAAGTTCCTACGTGTTTTTTACCAAATAAAGCAATCACCGCCGCCAGGTGGCACGAGGATGGCGGTTTTTTGTTTTGACGCAGAGGGCAATCCCATACAAACTTCGTTTTGCGATATAGTTGCCAGTAGTTCTTTTAGAGGAGCCTTCGGAGAACAGACCTGTGTAATACCAGGGAAAGCGGTATCCATTAATATGAGCTTTTAACTGCGACTACGTTATCGTACAGGTTCAGGATTTTTTTGTTCCTCTCAAAGATGAGCATCCACTGATTCATTCCCGACATAATGCAACTCTGAGATAGACCACAGCAGAATCCTGCTCTTTGGATAGAATACCTGCGAACACCAAAACCCCACAACGAGTTCAACTGTTCTCTCCGTTCTTGGAATACTTTTGAACCTTGTGTGTCCGTTATGTTGGCACTTTGTTTGCATAAACACAAAACTGAGCATATCGCTCCCATAATGTTCCCTCCCTTTTCTCTTGACCCCATCGGCTTTGGTGTGGTTGGGCCGATGGGGCTTTTTTTCTCTCCCTTTCTGCTGAAGAACAGAACAAATTTCATTTTGCATTGCTCATTTCCCATTTATCATTTGTCATTGAAAGGGCAAAGGTGGAATTATAAGGGGGCATTCCACCCATATGAAAGATGATAAATGCGAAATGCCAGATGCAAGATGCTCAATGTACGATTTGACTATTCGGCTCTTTTGCTATTAGATTAGAATCGCATCTCATCGCATAGAGCATGGCGTATCCTTCGACAGGCTCAGGGCAGGCGGTGAACAGTTGCAAAGCCAGCACATGATCGGTTTACCGTTCGCCGCCTGCTGTTTGCCGCCAGGCTTTGCGCTCTGCGTTTAGCGCTTTGCGTCATGAGGATGTCTCAAAGTCCCTCAGGCCAAGGGTTCTCTATTTGGAGTAGGAATGAGCGAACGTTTGCTGAAACAGATTGCACAGTTAAGAAAGAAACTCAACGCCATTATTCTTGCCCATAATTATCAACGTCCCGAAGTTCAGGATATTGCAGATTTTACCGGAGATTCCCTAGAGTTGAGCCGTAAGGCAGCCGGAACAGACGCCGAGGTGATCGTCTTTTGCGGCGTCCATTTTATGGCTGAGACAGCCAAGATCCTGTCACCGCAGAAGACTGTATTGCTGCCCGATGAGGAGGCCGGCTGTCCCATGGCTGACATGATTACTGCCGACCAATTAAAGCAAGAGAAGGCCAAGTATCCCGGGGTGCAAGTGGTCTGTTATGTAAACTCCAGTGCTGCGGTCAAGGCAGGCTCCGACATCTGTTGCACTTCTGCCAATGCGGTGCAAGTGGTAGAGGCCATGGACAGGGACCGGCCTATTCTTTTCGTCCCGGACCAATATCTGGGGCATTATGCCATGCGCAAGACCGGCAGAGAAATGCATCTCTGGCCCGGATATTGTCCAACGCACATGAAGATTGGGGTTGATGATGTGAACAGACAGAGGGCACGATATCCCGGGGCCAAGGTGGTGGTTCATCCCGAGTGTCGGCCTGATGTAATCGATTCGGCCGATGAAGCTCTCAGCACTGGTGGCATAATTCGTTATGCGCAGTCCTACCAGGGCAGTACTCTCATTGTGGGGACGGAGACTGGTATTCTGCATCGATTGCGGAAAGAGAATCCTAAGGTGGAATACGTGCCGGTAACCAAACGCGGGGTGTGCCCCAATATGAAGTGCATCACCTTGGAGAAGGTGCTCTGGTCCATGGAGGAGATGGAACCCACTATTGAAATTCCGGAAGATGTAAGACAAAAGGCCCTGGCAGCAGTAGAGAGGATGCTGAAACTGTAGAGATCAACGGGTCCAAAGCATAGAGAAGATATTGCGAATTTCGAATTTCGAATTTCGAATTGCGAATTTAAAAAGCATAGGGCATAGAGCCAGGCCGTTGGAGGTGGGAGCAGCGTCTCGCTTTAGGTTGGAGGCAGAGGGGAAAT
>JASFGC010000143.1:0-8651 GCA_050123975.1 Syntrophobacterales bacterium
GACCCGTACTTTTGACGTCCTAAAACAAAGTAAGAAGCTTTATCCCCTGAGTGCTTTATCATGTGTGCAAACGATTGGCAGGGAGCTCTCTAAGACGAAAAATCCCTCTCTGATGAGCCATTTTATCGACTCGGCTATTTCCCTTGGCTTCGAGCTCCCCCAAATCGGTGGAGTTAGTGAAGAATGGCAGGTTCAGTTCAACCCTGCTCATCTTCGCAACATTCGCGTCTGGCTTGACCTCGTGGAGCAAGATCCCAAGCGCAACCCCCGGCTGTTGTCAGCACTGCTGGTCAACCTGTCCCTTGGAGGAGTCCATGTTCAGGATACTGATCTTTTCCAAAAAGACGTGAGCCGCCTGCTCAACCGCCCGATTCGCCCGGTTTACAGCCTGGCTAAGCAATTAGCCAAGCTTTTCCCGGTTTACTTCAACGAAATTGGAGCCGAAGGTTTGTTGCGCGACGTCTCCACTGAAATCGATGAGCTCAGCCATCGCAAGGATCGTGTGATCCACTTTATTCGCAAACAAAGCCATGTTGAAAGCAACCCCCTTCTTCTTGATTTTATACAACAAATCATACGGTTTTGGCGCACCGGCGACAGTTCGATGCTGCAACCTTTCTTGCCCGAAGAAGTTTTCCAGCAAGTTGTAGCCAGTGGACCGTACTTTGATGATATTCAGAAAATCTTTCAATCTCTCTTTGATGAAAACAAGGTAGCGGATGAGAAAGAGTTGCTGGAACTGGACATTGGGCGCCTTGAAACACAACTTACAAGAATGTCCCAGGTTTCTGCACGGGAGAAGAAACGTGCCCTGTTAATGATACGATTTCACCAGCTGCTGGCACAAAAATACCAGCTGAATGTCCGCGAGATTAGCAGTCACTTGGAGCGGGGCAGGCGGATAGGTATGCCCAGCCCGGACAGTTTGCTCAAGGGGCTGGAGGAGCCTGATATCTCGAGCAGGCTGGACGCCATCCTCAGCTACCTCCAAGACCTCAAAAACATTATTCTTTCAGAGCAGGAGTCTGTTGGGCTGGAAAACATTTATCATAAGCGTCACATCGCGGCGAACATTCCCTCCATGTATGGCTCTTATCACGAGCCTAAATTTGATGCTTTGGGCCTCAGCTTCCGCTTGGAGAGCCTGGCGAACAGCCTGTTTGAGGAGTTGGTCGCCACCATGAATTTGCGTATTATCACCCGGGCAACCATTGTTCAAATTAGCAGATATCTTGCCTTCTTTGTTCGGGCCCTGGAGATCGATGGCATTACCTCCGAGCGCCTGAACAAACAGCTGGAGCTCCTGAGCCAGGCAATAGCGATCAGGCGCTTCAGTTACTCGCAGTACATTGATATCTTCAAAGGATTTTCCACGGCCATCAAGGAAATCATCAACCGCTACTACTACAATCCCCATCAAGACAACTTACAGTTGATCATCGCTCAAATGGGGCCTGATCAAGTACTGGCAAGATATCAGCGAGGAAAGAAGAAGCAGTCTCAAGCAGCATTCGCCAGTAAGGTCTCGGAAACCTTTCTGAGGAATCAGGTGGCGGGTACTTTGGGCTTGCAGAGCCTCGACACTTTTGTAAGTCGCATTCTCAACACTCTGAACGTGCAAAAAGAGGAACTGTCCTCCAGCCACCTGGACCTCTTAATGAGCTATGATCCCCACCAAGCGATCTGTACTATTCACGCACTGAATCCTGCGACCCACGATCTCATCCACCTGGGGAACAAAGGGTACAACCTTGTACTCCTGGCAGATCAAGGTATTCCTGTACCACCCGGCTTTATCGTCACCACCGAGTTTTTTCGCTGTCAGCAGGTCTGCAGCGATTACTGTGCCTCAAACGAGGACTTTTTGCACCGGGTGAATGAGCAGAAAACCTACGTTGAAGCAGCCACCGGAGCTGTTTTCGGTTCTTTCTCCAGGCCACTGCTCCTGTCTGTGCGCAGTGGTGCTGCCATATCCATGCCTGGAATGATGATTACCTTCTTGAATGTGGGAATTAACGAGGAGATTGTTGAAGGGCTCATCCAAGAAACAGGTGAGCCTTGGTTCGCCTGGGATTGTTATCGGCGCTTTCTTCAGTCCTGGGGCATGTCCTTTGACATAGAGCGCGATGTCTTTGACGCCATCATGCGCGCCCATAAAGCGCAGTACGGTCGCAAGCTTAAACGGGAGTTCAGCACTGAGGAGTTTCGCGAGGTAGTGAGGGCCTATCGACAGACCCTGGAGGAGCGAGGTGTATCCGTTCCAGACAATCCCGACGAGCAACTGCAGATCGCCATCTATCAAGTTATGCGGTCATGGTATAGTCAGAAAGCTAGAAAATATCGGGAAATCATGGGTATTTCGGACAATTGGGGTACGGCAGTAACCGTCCAGGCCATGATCTATGGTAACCTTGACACTAATTCAGGATCGGGTGTTGCCTTTACGCACAATCCACAAAGTACGGATGATCGGATTAGCCTGTGGGGTGATTTCACCCTCGGCAATCAAGGAGAGGATGTTGTAGGGGGCTTGGTGCGTACCCTGCCGCTTTCAGAGGAACAGAGGCGGGAAAACGGCAGGAGAGAGGAGACTTCTTTTGAAAGTCTCTTTCCACACCTCTTTGCCAGGCTCAACGAAATCGTTGAGAAACTCATCTACGAACAGGGCTGGGGACCCCAAGAGATTGAATTTACCATCCAAAGCGATACCGAGGAGGGGCTTTTTATACTACAATCAAGAGACATGGCACTTCGCACCAGAAAAAGTTACTCGGTCTTTGCCCCGAGCCCCGAACAAGACGAGGCTTGCCTGGGCAATGGCATAGGGGTGAGCGGGGGTGCCTTGAGTGGGCGAGCTGTTTTTGATCTTGAAGAGATAGAGCACTATCGGCAGAAGCATCCGAACGACCCATTGATTCTGATACGGTTTGACACGGTGCCAGACGACATAACAGAGATCTCGGCAACAGATGCAATTCTCAGCGCCAGGGGTGGTGCCGCCTCCCATGCGGCCATTGTCGCTTACCAGTTAGAAAAGACATGTGTAGTGGGCTGTGCCGAGCTTCAAGTATGGGAAAGTGAGTCTCGTTGTCGTATAGGTGGTCATGAGATACGGGCAGGAGATTTTCTGAGCATTGATGGCCGTAGTGGGGCTGTTTACCAGGGCCGCTACGATATCAAAACTGTGGAAATGTGGCAGTAGCCCGGAGCAAACTCCACCCGTATTCTCACGAGCAGTTTGATGAAATACCCAATGTTTTGAGTGTAAGCACCACGTCTGTCATCCCGGAATACGCCGCAGGCGGATATCCGGAATCTAGAGAAAACAACAGCTTACTGGATACCGGATCTCGACTTCGTCTCGTCCGGTATGACGTTTGGAGCTTTTTCCAGGATTTTTCATGAGTGTAGAGGAATGGAAAATGCATGGGAATTGTCAACGTTAGGGTAAGGTTGGAGGGAAGGTTTGATGAGTTCACGGCCGACTGTTGAAATAGTTTCGGAGCCATCTCCCATGAAACTGGGCATTAACGGCTTGGGGCGGATTGGGAAATTGAGCCTCTGGCATCAGGTGGAACGACGCTATTTTGCCGAACTGGTGATGAACATCGGTCGGGAGGCCGGCACCAGTTTGGAAGACATTGCACTGTTCATTGAAAAAGACTCAGTGTATGGAGCTCTCCACAACTATCTCTATGGATGCAGGGCCGACAGGGTCATCGAGGACCTGGACGAGAAAAAAAGCCGAATGGTGATTAACGGGACGCCTGTCACTATCCTCCGCCACCACCGAAATCCACGAGATATCAACTGGCAGGAACATGGTGTAGAGCTGGTACTAGACGCCACTGGCAAGTTCCGGGATCCTACTCTGCCTCCAGACCATGACAAGGGCTCTCTGCGCGGCCATTTGGCCGCAGGGGCCAGGAAGGTTGTGTTATCAGCTCCGTTCAAGATCTCCGACAAGTCAAGCTCCATGCCTGACGATGCGGTGACGACCGTCATGGGTATTAATGAGATCGATTACGATCCCACCCGGCACGCCATTGTCAGTCATGCCTCGTGCACAACCACCTGCCTTGCCTTTATGCTCAAGCCACTCATCGACAGTTTTGGGCCGAAACGTTTCCTCTCCGTCTCCATGGCAACGGTCCACGCCAGTACCGCTTCACAGCAGGTGCTGGATCATTTGCCGAAACCAGGGGCCACAGACCTCAGGAAAAACAGGAGCATATTCAATAACATCATCCTCACCTCCACCGGGGCGGCGGAGGCCCTGGCCCAAGTTCTGCCAGAAATGGGGCTGATTCCATTCATCGCAGAGTCGGTACGTATTCCAGTGAGCACCGGATCGCTCATTATCTTAGTAATCAGTTTCCAGGAAGTACCCGATAAACCTTGGGTGGACCGGGAGCAGATCAACAACATTTACCGCCGCTACGCAGCCCAAATGCCGAGAGGTTACTTGCACTATACCGAAGAGCAGAACGTCTCAAATGATATTATCGGCCTTTACCGGGTAGCCGCCACCATCGAGGGTCAAGTAACACATACGAGGACAGCGAGGGTTGCAGTCGACCTCTCTCAACTCATTCCTGACGGAGTATTAGGAAATATTCCAGAAACTCGGGTGGAAGTGCCCATTACCAAGGCTGTGGTCTATGGCTGGTATGATAACGAACTGGGGTCGTACACCAATCTCCTGGGTGATCGCGTGGTGACCATGGCTGAGTCCATGCACGGTCAGTAGCAGTTTGTCACTCTGAAATTGACTTTTAAATTTCTTCCAAGGCGTGGTATGCTCCCTGCAGCCGATCTCGAAGGAGAAAGCAGAGTCTTTCCAAGAGATGAAAGCCAAGCTCATTGTTATCGAGCATCATCTGTCTTAGATCCGAACCGTTTATGGACAAGACTTTTGTTGGTTTTCGACAGACGGCAGTAGACATGAGGGTGTGCGTTTCATTGAGAAGTGTGGACCAGCAACCAAAAACCTTGCCTTTACCGAGCACGCCTACAACGACAGTTCCCTTGCGGGTGCCCAGATCAACGGACCGTTCCAAAAAGACATGCCCTTCAGCAACAATATAGATCCGCTCCCCTAAATCACCTTGCTGAAAAATGTGATCTCTGGCGGCATAGGCTTCAACTTCAAACATGTTGGTAAGATCCTGAAGGTGTTCTTCTTGAAACCCCTTAAAAAAAGCACAGCGTTCCAACAGATGGATAGCCTCTGAATGATCCATGAGCAATACCTTTTAAAGCTTAATCCTTGAAGTCTGGTTCTCAAGGCCAGGAAAGGTCGCATAGAGCATAGCGCATAGAGCATAGCGTACAAATCCAAGGAGTAGTTACATCGAGAAGTTTTCGCTTTGCGCTCTGCGCTTAGCGCTTTGCGTCATGACCTGGTCATTCCTTGTCCGAATATTTGAAGGATAAGTGCAGCCTGGCTCTGTAAGCGACTACGTTGCCTTCCTCAATTTTCAGATCCAGTTCTTTCACTTCGGCAATTCTCAAGTCCCTAAGGGTCTTGCTCGCAGTCTCCACAGCATTCTTGGCTGCGTCTTCCCAAGAAACAGGACTTGAACCCACCAGTTCGATTATTTTGTAAGTGCCTACTGACATGGTCTCGCTCCTTTCCACCTACAGATCAGGTGCGTTTGCTCGCTGGTTGAATGTTCATCTCCTCCAATCTCAACCCTTCTAAGATTTATGATTACAGATTGAGGTTCTCAGGACTTAAATCTGCAATCTCAAAGCTCATATTCGGCTTCCAACTCCAGAATAAATTCGCCACGTTTTGTTGCTGGTGTGATCTTGAAAGTACCTCCTCCCTTTATGTTCGCCAGGATACCTATACCGTTGTAGGTTTTCCAGGTGCCCGCACTAATCTTGGTGGTGGAGTCGCGGTGGCCTTCGAAGCGGCTCTGTACTGCCCCATGCTTGAAAGTGGCCTGGACATAGCCCTTCATGGGACCAGAGCCCTTGATGCGGTCGTGGAATGTGACACTTCTGCGGGAGACAAACTCTCCGGCCACACCCTCGGTGAGTTCGATGGGTTCACCCTCCATTTCAGTCAGGGTCAAGGTGTGGCCGGGCTTGTCGTGAACCTGGAGCGATGCTACTTTGGTAACCCTAAGGAGATACTTGTCCTTGCGTTTCTTCAGTTCCATAGTCTTCTCCTTCCAGCGAATCCCCGATTGGCTTATTCATTCAATATCGAAATCCTGTTTCTAGGGTGTGAGGCTTAGGGCATGGAGCATGGAGCATGGAGCATGTTGTCCTCTGTCGTCTGTCCTCTGCCCTCTGTGCCTAGTGCCTAGTGTCTAGTGTCTAGTAATCTGCTGCCCGCTGTCTGCTGCTAGCTGACACAGGCCCTGTGCCTTGTGCCGTTTCTTTAGTTCACCAGTACAATGGTACAACCGCGAGCACTCCGAATAATCTTTGAGGCGCGGCTTCCTGGGTCTATCTGGCTACGGCCGGCGCCACGTCTACCGAGAGCCACCATGTTGTAGCCACCTCGGCTTACTTCAGCGAGGATGTCCCGGGCAGGGCCACTCCTTCGAGTTTGCATCTTTGTGGTGATCCGCTCCTCGGCTACGCCCGCTTTGGTAAGAACTCCTCGCGCCTTAGCAAAGATACCTCCCATTATTTCTTCATAGGTCCACTGCCATTTTTTCACTACCCCCTTCCGTTCCCCACGCTCTTCCTTGTCCAAAATGTGGCCGTCGTCCCAATAGGCCGGCGGTTTGGCTGGCATCACATTAAGGAAAGTAATCCGAACATCTGGGACCGGTCCAAGGGTCTCGGCCAAGTGGGTCGGGATACGGTCAGCGTAGTCAGATTCGTCTACTGCTGCAAGAACATTGGGCGGCTTGAGTGGCTGGTTGCCGATTGCCCATACAGGCTGCACGTCCGCATATTGAAGAATATGTGCAGTAGTAGTGTCCGGTAGCAAGCGTTTGAGTCCGGACTGCTGTTTGCGGGCCAAGACGATGGCTACGATTTCTTCACTCTTGCCGGCATTGAGGATATCCTGGGCAGCATTCACGCTTTGCAGTCTTGTCTCCGTGCTGATGCGCGAGCGTTTGTACCCCATCTGGAGCAGTGAACTGACACCCTTGTCCAGGATCTGTTGGGCCCGCCTCTTCTGAACCTCTTGCCAATCATTGGACTCGGTTGAAGTTGGAGGGGGGGCCGGAAGGTGACTCTCAGCCACAGCGAGAAATAGATGGAAATGTGCATCGGTTTTCAAGAAAAGGCCGGCGAGGTTTTCCAGGGCTTCAAAGGTGTACTGCGAATCGTCAATGCCCAGGAGGAATCTTTTGACCATAACAAAACCTCCTTATTGATAATATCCTCATTTCTTTACTTTCTTGCAAAGCAGATGGCAGAAAGCTGAGATCCTGGCCATTTCAGGCGGCCTCATAGTCACCCTCTAATTCGAGGATGTACTCGTTCCAGCGTTCTCCGGCAGTAACCCTAAAAGTTCCTTGGCCTTGGATGTCAGCCAGTTTCCCGGTGGAGTGATAGATTTTCCAGGTGCCAGCACTGACTTTCGTCTTGCCGTCGCGCTGCCCTTCAAAGCGACTGTAGGCTGATCCTTCCTGGAAGTAGGCCATGACATACCCTTCCATAGGACCTGAACCCCTGGTGCGGTCGTGGAAAGTAACACTGCGGCGGGTGACAAACTCACCGGCCAAACCCGGTTCGTATTCAATGGGTTCCCCCTCCATCTCAGTCAGCGTCAAGGTGTGACCAGGTGTGTCATGAACCTGAAGCTCTTCTATTTTGGTTACTCGAAGTAGATATTTATCCTTCCTCTTCATAATAATCTCCTTTCATCACTTTATCCTCTGGTGAGTCCAGCGGTTTGCTTCCGTCCTCCCTGAGCAAAATCGACAGGTGATACGGTTCAGATAGCAACCTGATCTCAAGAATGAACTCCAGGCGAGAGACGACAAGTTAAGAGACAAGAAGCTATGTCTCGGGCGAACTTCAAACCAGGCGGAGCATGAGATGACGCAATCAGGACACGTTCAATGAAAAAGCTTGAGAAAATCGCTGTAGTGAAAATTACTATCGAGAAAGCTTTGCGAGCGAATGTTCACAGCTGGTTCTGATTCCGAACTCACCATCAACTTGTTTTTTTGGACTCCCAATAGAACAGAGAGTGTTCCACCGGGAGATTGGAGGGCACAATTTAAGGTTCATTTGACCCCCTCAAAGCTTGCTGTATCTGGAAAGTCAGAAGAGGACGCGTACTTTGTTTATGCTACGCTCAATGGCAAGCTTCTGTCAAAGAGAAAAATGATCACCAATCGATTTCTTGCCCGGCCTGTGGGCATATGCTCCATATAATATGGGGGTAGACATCCGGGCTGGAGGTGATTCGTCCCGAAAAATCTCGATATGATAGGTATATCTTACATTCTAGAGGACAGCACAGAGTTAACATACATAGCAGCTAACAACGCCCATCATCTTGTATCGCCCTCAGATTTAACTCACTGTCGTTACGAAGACTATCAATGAAGATTTGTTTTGACGCGGTTCTTTTGATAATATTCTGTGCCTAATTGATTGAGTGGTTGGTATCCAGCATATTGATTTCGCCAAAGATTCACCGATCTCACCCATTTTTTGGTGAGAGA
>JASFGC010000144.1:0-8519 GCA_050123975.1 Syntrophobacterales bacterium
ACCTAAGTGGTCCGGTCACAAAAATCAAAGCCCAAGAATTTGATTGGGTTTCCTTAAAGGTCTCCACTACATATAGGACCATAATGGCAAAGCAAGATTTCCACTTCTCTGCTATAACTCTTGAGTATTTCAAACCCGAAATTCTTAACATCTCCAAACCATATGTGTAACATCTACCGCTTCAATTAAAGAAGATCGGGGTGGACATCCTACTTTCCACCCCAACCATGCTCGATTAGTCATACAGATTTTCAATCCACCTCATGGCTTCTGCATCACTGACTGTGCCGAGATACCTTTGAGTCGTTGACAGATTTGTGTGTCTAAGAATCACCTTGCTGACAATCTCTATTGGGGTCCCGGCGCGAGAAGCATATGTAGCGGCATGTCTGCGCAAATCATGTGGCCTCAGGTGGATCCCTACCAGTTCTCCTGCCTTTTTAACAATCAGTCTCGCTGCAGCATAGGTTATAGAAAAGATCCTCTGATCTGCTTCTATCCGCCTCTCGCTAATATGCTCCTTGAATCGGGCAGCTAGCTTTGGGGGAATGAATACGACCTCCTCTCCCCTGCCTCCCTTAGAATCCCTAATAATAAGTCGCCGGCCATCTACATCATTGGGAGTGAGCTTCAACACTTCACTGACTCTCATACCCCCTCGGGCCATCAGTTCCAATAGCAACCGATTGCGTGCTTCAGTGGTTCGGAAGATAACCTCATCGATGGTCTCTTTTTCAATGATGTTCCAGTGCGTTGCCCTGGCTGGCCGGAAAAGCTTCTTCATCATAAGTGTATCGCAAGGATTTTGAAGATGTGGATTGAGAGTTTCGCGGATGAAGTTAAAGAAAGATCTGAGATGTGAGTATCTGCTGTGCTTGGTTGCCTGTTTGGTGCCCTCAGTGATGGAGGTAAGGAAGGTAAGGACCTCCTCTGATGAAATGGAATCTAACTGCCTCTCACCTAAATCATTGCTGAATCTGGAAAGAGTGATCCTGTAGGAGTTTATTGTGTTTTTTTTAAGTTCATCCTCTGATATTCCTTATATAGCTTAATGGCTTGTTCTACTTTCATGGCCTACCTCCTATTTCCGAGTTTAGCAGGAATTTGATACACGCTACATCAAGTTAAGATATGCTCATCAGATCTTCAATCGTCGGAGAGCAGGCTTGATTTTCAGGTTTGGCAAGATATCTGCAGTCTCGCACAGCAATGATATAATCCAACATCTTCTGAGCTGTTCTAAACGTAACGGTTGGTCCGACACTGAAGGGCGCAGTAGCTTTTACGTCTTGACATTGAGATAAGGCGCCTGGTACGTTCGCAGTAGTGCGAGGACAGGACCTCGAATAAGCTTCTCCTAGCAGATATATGTTTTAACGAAAAATAGGCCACGAAGGCTTACCTTGAAGTGCAGAGAGGTAGACCGCGTGGCCTTTTCTTATGGCGACTTTGAGTAATCATGACATCCTTGGCTATCTCAGAAGAAAGGCCAATCATTTCCACCTACAAAATCAGGAGACTAGGAGGTTGACATGAAAAGATTATTAGGCATCGTTTTGCTGGCTCTGGGGTTACTCTTTTTGTCAGTTGCAGCTGCAAGCGCTCACTTCGGAATGATCATTCCCTCAGATGAGATGGTCATGAAGGGTGACAGCGCAAACATTGGCTTACAGCTTATGTTCTGGCATCCTTTCGAGGGTATTGGTATGGATCTCTTGAAGCCGCTGAAGTTCGGAGTGGTGGCTAATGGCAGCAAAAACGATTTGCTGAACACGCTCAGTTCTCAGAAAATCAAAGAGCATACCACTTGGAAGACAACTTATAGGGTCAGGCGGCCTGGTCTCTATGTCTTTTACATGGAGCCGCAGCCTTATTGGGAGCCAGCGGAAGATTCTTACATTGTTCACTACACTAAGACAGTGGTTGCTGCCTATGGCCAGGACGAGGGCTGGGATGAACCCATCGGTTTGAAGACTGAGATTGTGCCTTTAAGCAAACCCTTCGGACTCTATGCAGGCAATGTGTTTCAAGGTGTGGTGATGCTCAATGGCAAACCAGTTCCTGGTGCTGAAGTAGAAGTTGAGTATTTCAATGTCGAAGGTAAGTATTCTGCTCCCACGGACTACATGGTAACGCAGGCCATTAAAGCTGATCCCAATGGCGTCTTTACATACGCTGTCCCTAATGCGGGTTGGTGGGGTTTTGCCGCCCTGAGCACAGATGATCGGCAGATCAAGGGTAAGGGTGTGGAAATCGGCGCCGTGATATGGGTGAATTTCCATGAGATGAAATAGGATAGAGTTACCTTTCGGGTGGCAATTCAAATCCTAGGTCTAATCGTTGCAGTCCTCAGTACAATCATATTTGTTAAAGCCAAATACTTCTTCAATCGTGATAGTTAAGATCTCATTATCATAGTGCAACTATTGGCAAATTTGATATATTGGCAAGATATGTTTACTCCTTACCCGGGAGATTCTGCCCCAGCATTTTGTAATGGGTTTCTTGGCGGCGAAGTTTAAATATTGGGATATACAGATTCTCCCAGCGATTGGTAGGAGTTTAGATAATTCATCCCTAATGGACCAAACACCTCATAAGAGCTCGTCTATTGTCCAGCCAAGATGCTAACTCCTGGCCATTTTTCAGAAGTCTGCGAGAGTTTGACAAAGGGCGATCACCACGGACGTGGGATCGAGTGGTATTGAGGTTTTTGTTCAGAGACGCCTGATATCGTATTCTATTGAATTTTCTCTACATAGCATCGATAATAACGGAAAATGTCGAACTTTTCTGCAAAACGCTTCTATTGCTCAGAGATATTGGAAAATTCAAAAAAGATAACCATTGTGTTGATTTCTAACTGTGCTAAAGCGTTAGGCATTTAATAGACGGTAGGACACTTGTGTAAGGTCTTTTTAAAAAAACATATCACGGTCAAGAAAGGGAGAAGAGACATATGGAAAAAGGAACGTTTGAAATTAAAACTGGACTTTCAGAGATGTTAAAAGGTGGCGTCATCATGGATGTTGTCAATGCTGAGCATGCTAAAATTGCAGAGGAGGCCGGTGCTGTTGCGGTTATGGCATTGGAACGCATCCCTGCAGATATTCGCAAGGTAGGAGGGGTTTCCCGGATGTCAGATCCGGCCCTGATTAAGGAGATTCAGGACGCTGTTTCGATCCCTGTGATGGCTAAATGTCGAATTGGTCATTTCGTTGAAGCACAGATTTTAGAGCAGCTGGAAGTGGATTTTATTGATGAAAGTGAGGTACTGACCCCTGCGGATGAGGCCAATCATATCGACAAGCATCAATTTAAAGTTCCATTTGTCTGTGGTTGTCGGGATCTGGCAGAAGCATTGAGAAGAATTGGTGAAGGTGCCGCGTTGATCCGGACTAAAGGTGAAGCAGGGTCAGGTAATATTGTTGAAGCCGTGCGTCATATGCGACAAGTAATAGGTGAAATCCGAAGGTTGACAGCATTGCGGGATGATGAGCTGATGACAGCCTCGAAGAAAATGGGAGCCCCTTACGAACTGGCAAAAAAAACTACTGAACTCGGCAAATTGCCAGTTCCTAACTTTGCAGCAGGCGGTGTGGCGACACCTGCAGATGCTGCATTGATGATGCAATTGGGGGCAGAATCGGTATTCGTAGGTTCAGGAATTTTCAAATCTAATGATCCAAAAGCACGGGCACGCGCCATTGTTGGGGCTGTGACCTACTATAGTGATCCGAAAGTGCTCCTTGAAGTATCCACAGGCTTGGGTGAAGCCATGAAAGGCATTGATATGAAAGATCTGCCTGAAGAACAGCAATTGCAGCACCGAGGCTGGTAAATCATGCATAAGAAAATTGGTGTCTTAGCATTGCAAGGAGATTTCGCCAAGCATCAGACAATGCTTCGGTTGCTGAAAGTTGAAACTATCTTGGTGAAAAAGCCCGAAGACCTTCACCGATGTGCAGGATTAATCATCCCCGGCGGTGAGTCGACAACATTAACGAAACTACTTCGGAAGGGTAATCTGTACGAACCGATTCGTGAGTTCGCTAAAAAGAGTCCAATTATGGGGACATGTGCAGGGGCCATTATGGTTTCCTCTACCGTTGACGATAATCGGATAAAGCCTATGCGGCTAATTGACATTTCAGTTACTCGGAATGCTTACGGCAGGCAAATCGACTCGTTTATAACCCATGTAAATGTGACTTTTTTAAAAGGATCTGAAAGGTTCAAAACGGTGTTCATTAGAGCCCCCAAGATTAGAAGTGTTGGTTCACGGGTTGAAGTTTTGCTGGAGTTGCATGGCAGCCCTATAATGGTACAGGGCACCAATGTTCTTGCACTGACATTCCACCCTGAATTAACTGATGATCCCCGCATTCACAAATATTTCTTAGAACATTTTCTTGACCTTCAAACTGTAGTATAAAACCGCCAACCCGGCACTGCAGCCCAGACAATTGCGGTAGAGAACTCAGAGAGCCGCGCTATTGTATTGCACATAGATCGCTCTCAAATGCATTGTCCTACAAAATGGTGGTTTTTCGTGTAGACAATGTTTGGCTCTAATGGTAGATAATTTGTTGAAGTCCCTATAGGCTTACCTGCGGCTGACCATCTTGGCAGTTAGCGGCTAGTCAGTAGGGATTTTACCAGCCCCTCGATTCTGAAGAAACAGAGTGTCGAGGGGCTTCCTATTTCCACCTCCCTTGTGGTAATGTGTGCAGCGGCTAGGGTGTGCTTGAGATGGACATACCCTGCCAATCCTTTTGCCCTCACTGGCCTTGGGTGCTGGACTGGCCAGTGGGGGCTTTTAATTGTGTTGATAGGAAATCATATTTTATGCCAGGGTCAAGACCAGAAAAAGTTTGGATATGCTTCTCATACCTTTAGTTCTGGTCAAGTTCACATATTGGCAAGATATGTTTAACCCATATCCGAATGATTTTACCCCTGTATCTTGTGCCAAATCTTAAGAAGCTTAAAACGCAGCCCAAACTATTTGCGCTCCAGTTTTAATATCATCCCAGTTTTCCATTGACAGGTAGAATTTCCTGGCATTATGTTGTAACTTCGTTTCTAGACAGAAGCGATTCTAAAGAAACCCCGAGGAAAGGAGTGAATTCACATGCAACAGGAAACAGACGATCATGTGTGTGCAATGTGCGGCTATACGGCAGCGGGCAAGTTTGTAGGAGATATATGTCCCCAGTGCAACCAAACTTACTGGAAATGCGGTGAGTGTGGATTCCTTATCACAGCAAATGCTCCCCCCGATGTCTGTCCAGAATGCAAAGAGAAATGTGATTTTCTCAACGTCACTTGCTATACTCCCGAGTGCGGTGGACCTGGCCACATTGATCCCCGCTTGTAATGCACTTTAGAGTGAGGCTCCTGAATTCTGTTCGCCAATTCTCTGGGCAAGAACTCGGAAAAGATAATTGCGATCATACATGAAGTCGATATTGACAATTTGGTATTTGCGGGAAGATTGTAACAGTTCAATGTTAGCGTAACCAATAATCGGTTCAGGCGATTACGCTCGCCATAGCGCATAGAATTTCGCTCAGGCGCTAAGGCTGAGGGATTAAGTATCTGCTATTTATGTTTAATCGCGTACACACCCCAATATTTAACATCTCCACATCATAACTAAACTTTTGTGAAAGTTTAGATCTTGGCAAGAGATATGGAGTTTCGCACTGGGAAGATCAAGCACAAGATGTCGAGTTTTAGAGATAGAAAGGTGCTCCCACCACTTTGATAGCCTGCCTCGTTGCATCCACTGTGAAGCCATCTTGTCATCAGAGACCTAAAAATCCATGGCCTCCCTTATTATTTTTAGATGTGATATATTCCTGAGCTGAAAGGTACGCTATGGGAGACGAGTCTACTACCCAAACCATTTTACGCACCAAGCTGCATCGGCCCCCGATTCCCCGGGACCACGTACACCGGGCGCGGCTTTTGGAGCGGCTCGAGCAGCGCCGCTATCGGCCACTTACTCTTGTCTCGGCCCCGGCCGGCTACGGCAAGAGCACGCTGGTGAGTTCCTGGTTGAATGGGTGCAAAACTCCCTTCGGCTGGTTGTCACTGGATGAGCACGACAACGACCTACACCAGTTTATGACTTATTTTTTGGCTGCTCTAACGTCCCGCCATGGCACGGAATTCCCGGATGCCTTCAGTAAGACCATGACCCTGATCAACGCCCCCACCCTGCCACCGATTCCAGTCTTAGCCAGTAGCCTGACCAATGAAGTGGATTCGATTGAGCAGGACTTTATTCTGGTGCTGGATGATATCCATTACATCCAGGATAAATCGGTTCACGATTTGCTCAAAATGCTGTTACACCACCCACCCCGGCCCATGCACCTGGTACTGATTGGCCGGCGCGATCCACCTCTGCCCATGTCAAAGCTCCGCGGCCGTGACCAGGTAACCGAAATCCGCACATTGGATCTGTCCTTTACCACGGCGGAAACCGCGGAGTTTCTGCAGGGAGCGCTTGAAGAACAGGTCGATGTATCGACAGCCGCCGCATTGGCACAGAGGGCTGAAGGCTGGGTGACCGGTTTACGCTTAGCGGTCCTCGCCGTGCGCGGGCACCACGATACAATCGGCAAGTTGTTGGAACTGAAAGGGACCACTGTCTATGTGATGGACTACCTAATTAAAGAGGTTCTGGATGCACAGTTACCGGTCATTCGTCGCTATCTTCTCAGTACCTCCATCCTGGATCGCTTTTGCGCCCCTTTGTGTGGTGCGTTGTGTGGGCCGGATCTCGAGGCGGGCGAGGGTGAGATCGATGGGCAGGGTTTTGTAACCTCCGTTCAACAGGGCAACCTATTGGTGATTCCCTTGGATACGGAAAACCGATGGTTCCGCTACCATCACCTGTTTCAACACCTCCTCCAAGACCACTTGAAGCGTAGATACAGCTCCGAAGAGATCGCTACTCTCCACTCTCGGGCCAGCGAGTGGTTCGAATCCCAGGGCTTGCTCACGGAATCGATAGAACATGCCCTAGCGGCCGGGGATGCAGTTCGCGCGGCTGACATCGTGGAACAGTACCGGCACGATCAGCACGAAGCAGGCCGGTGGCATGTCGTCGAAAGATGGCTGTTCAGGCTGCCGGATGAGATCAAAAAGAAAAGAGCGCCGTTGCTTTTTGCCGAGGCCTGGATTGCTTACCTACGATTCCAGCTGGAGCGAATCCCATCGTTGGTCGAACAAGCCGAGTCGCTTATCGACAGCAATACCGCAGAACCTTCTTTATTAGGCGAGCTGAATTTTTTCCGGGGGAATCTTTTTTACTGGCAGGGTGAGGCCCAAATTAGTGCCCAGCTCCTTGAAGAGGCGCTGGCTCAGACTCCCGATAAGCAAATACATGTCAAAAGCAATATCGAACTCATTCTCGGTTTGGCCCGTCAAATGATCGGTCAGAAGGAGTTCGCAATCCAGGCTTTCGATGACCGGATACGGGCTTCTGACGCCTCAGAGGGATTTTACCTTGCATATTTGATTGGTGGGCTAACTTTCGTCCACCTGATTGCCGGCGAATTGTCTCAGGCGAGGTTTCAAGCGCAACGGTTACAGACCGTTTCAGGCGAGTTTGGAAACTCGAACACCGAAGCCTGGGGTTCTTACCTGCAGGCATGTGCTTATTTGCACGCCTGCGAACTGGATCGGGCGTCTCAGCACTTCGCTGTCGCAGCCCATCAGCGATACACACTAGATACCCGTGCCGTGATCGATGCAATGGCGGGGCTGGCGCTTGCACAGCAACTTAATAAGAAGCCTGACGAGGCCGAAGGGGTCGTAGAGAGTTTGATGGAATTCGCGCTGGAGCTGAATGTCCCTCAATACCTGTCACTGGCCCATTCCTGTCGGGCCCGGCTCTCCCTGCTGCGAGGCGATCTGGCATCGGCGATCAAGTGGGCGCCTTCGATCGACGAATCACCGGCGCCTTCTGTACTGTTCACCTGGTTGGAAATTCCTTCGATCACCCAAGCTAGGGTACTAATTGCGGACGGGACCGGGCCAAATCTGATCAAAGCGACCGAACTGCTCCACATGCTGCGGCGAATGGCACAGGCGTACCGGTTTACCAATCAGATAATCGAGGTTGCGGTGCTGCAGTCTATGGCGCTGGAGAAGCTAGGACGTTCCGACGAGGCGCTTATAGTTCTGGAAGAGGTCGTGGCCCTGGCCGGACCCGGCGGCTGGGTACGCCCGTTTATTGAAGCAGGCCCACCCATGGCAGATCTGCTGAAACAACTGCAAAGGCAGAACGTCGCTGTTGACTATATCCAGAGGATCCTGGCCGCCATCAGGGATGATGAACAGGTCATTGTAGAGGCAGCACACGAACAACCTATCGCCTCTCCCCCTCAGCCTGTCCGCCCATCCGTTTCTCCCCAGTCCATGCTAGAACCCCTCACAAATCGCGAACTTGACATCCTCGAACTGTTGGCGCAGCGGCTGCAGAATAAAGAAATTGCCGAGAA
>JASFGC010000145.1:0-8442 GCA_050123975.1 Syntrophobacterales bacterium
ACGGTTGTACAGGGAAGGCGGGCCAAATCCTCCATGGAATTGATGTCTTCAGGAAGAAAACCCAATTCCTCGAACCGTTGTCGATAATAGTCGACTTTGGCGTAGCCACGGTTGAGAGTCACCTGCAGACGTTCCAGCTGCAGATCGGCAAGCTCCTCCCGCGGCAGGGTCTCTACTTTCTCGTTCCAAAAGGTTGTCATTCCTGTCTCAGCCTCCTCTTCTCAAAATACCTCAGTATGTCATTTGCCTTCGGCGTCATTAAGCCACTAACGTGGCTGTCATTTCTTCGCGCTCGCTCCGCTCCGCTCAGTCCCGCACGCGGGTCCCTAGTTTCGCTCCGCTGTCATTTATTGTTAAGACATAATGACTCAATGACGGCCATAAGGCCGAGTGACGGGCGCAGCCCAACTGACGGCCGCCAGGCCTAACGACTATGAATGACAGCACAGAGTACTGACTAAATGACAATCTATCGTTCCCACTTCTCTTTATAGTCCCGTCCCAAAAATGCGCGCTGCACTTCGTCATCTTCCAGAAGGTCCTCTGGACTCCCCTCTAGAATGATGCGGCCAGCTTCTAGGACGTAACCACGATCGCAGGCCTCCAAAGCAGCCAAGGCATTCTGTTCCACCAAAAGTATCGTGGTCCCGTTATCCTGGAGCTTGCGGGTCACCCGGAAAATCTCCTCCGCAACCAATGGTGCCAATCCCAACGAGGGTTCGTCAAGCAGAAGCATTCTGGGTCTTGCCATGAGAGCTCGGGCGATGGATAACATTTGCTGCTCGCCGCCACTCAAAGTGCCTGCCCTCTGCCGGGCTCGCTCTTTCAGGATGGGGAAAAGGGTGTATATCTCCTGGAACTGGGAGCTGGCCATGCGTTTCTGCTCTTTCCTCGGCAGACAGTAAGAACCCAATTCGAGGTTCTCGGTGACCGTCATGGAGTTGAAGATTTGCCTCTGTTCCGGTACCTGCAGCAAACCCAGACGGACCATTTTATTCGGTTCCAGTTTCTGAATTTCCTGACCCTCGAAGGTGATGGTGCCGGAACTGGCAGGGTGAATGCCGCTGATTACGTTGAGCAACGTGCTCTTGCCGGCTCCATTGCCGCCAATAAGCGACACGACCTCTCCCTGCTTGACATGAAAGGTCACTCGACGGAGTACTTGGATGTTACCGTAATAGGCTGATACGTTCTTAACGCGAAGCATCACCAAGCTCGCATAGCGCAGAGCGCAAAGCGCATAGCGCATAGAGTAAGAAGCCAGGAGTCAGAATCCAGAATTGAAGCTCCCTGCTGCAAGCTGCCCGCCTGTCCAGCGCTCAGTCGCGGGGCTGCCAGCTGATTCAGGCACTGTGCTGCCCTCCCAAGTAGGCTTTGATTACTTCCGGGTTTCTTTGAATCTCCTCGGGTAGCCCTTCAGCGATCTTCATACCGTGGTGTAAAACCACAACTCTGTGGGCTATGCTCATTACCAGGTTCATGTCATGCTCCACCAGGAGAATGGTCAGACCGTATTGCCGCAACCCCTGAATAATATCGCCCATTTCCTCGGTTTCTCGGATATTGAGGCCAGCGGCTGGTTCGTCCAAAAGCAGCAAACGAGGTTTGGACACTACAGAACGGGCAATTTCCAGACACCTTTGCTCTTTCAGACTAATGCTGTCAGCTTTTCTTTCCGCCAGCTGGAGGATGCCTAATTGTTCCAGCGTTTCTCTGGCCTGGTGGCCGGCGTCTTGCTCCTCTCGCCGTTCTCCTGGAAAGTGTAGCATACCTTTGACAAAACCGCTGCTCAACCGGTGGTGTAACCCCAATAACACATTTTCCAGTACGGACATTTCCTGAAATATTTGCACTGACTGAAAAGTTCGGGCGATTCTTTTGCTAGCTATTTGGTAAGGCTTCATACCAGTGATGTTCTCGCCATTCAGCAGAATCTGTCCGCTGGTAGGCGGATAAACCCCTGAGATCAAATTGAAAAGAGTAGTCTTACCTGCGCCGTTTGGGCCAATGAGGGATACAATTTCTCCGGAGTTTACGGCAAATGAGACCCCTGCAATTGCCAGCAGACCGTCAAATTGCTTGTTCACATCTTGGAGCTGTAGCAAGGTGCCGTTCTCTTCCATGTTACTCTTGAACTCCCTCTCCCCTCAGACGACTGTTGCACAATTCGCCGAACTCGTTATTCCGGACGAGACCGCCAGAGGCGGGCGAGATCCGGAATCCAGTCAGATTTCCAAGGAGGCCACTTTTTTCTGGATCCCGGCTCGCGTCCGCCGCAGGCCGACTTGGCCGGGATGACATGTGGTGACACAGTCTCCAGATAGAGCGGGTTTCATTGCGTAAGATCCTATTCCGATATCAGAACGCTGTCCGATCGCTTTTTAGACCATAATTTCATGAGCCCCGGTAGCAAACCCTCCGGGAAAAACACCAACACTCCCATTAAGATCACGCCGTAGAGCAGGAGAGCATAATCACGCAAGGCATGAAGCACTTCCGGCAAAGCCGTAAGTACCGCAGCTCCCAATAAGCCCCCCCAAAGATTTCCAATGCCACCCACCACCACCATGGTTACGATCTGAATAGAATAAAAAATGTCAAAGGTCTTGGGGCTGATAAATGAGAGGTAATGCGCATAAAGGCTCCCAGCCAAAGAGGCATAGGCGGCACTGATCGCAAAAATAATGACTTTGTACCTCTCCGTGTTCACTCCCATGGCATTGGCCACAAGTTCATTTTCATGAATCGCACGCAGAGCACGACCCACGCGGGAATCAACCAGATTAAGAGAGAAAATGAAAACGATGAGAAAAAGCGGCCAAATCAACCAGTAAAAGTTGAAGTCACCCTGGATGGGGAAGGATCCCAGGTGGAGAGGGGGAATTTCAGCGAAACCAGACGGTCCGCCAGTCCAATACTCCATCTGGACCATCAGAATGTAAAGGATAATGTTGAAACCCAGGGTTGCCATAACCAGGTAGTGACCAGCGAGTCTCAACGTCGGCACTCCCAGCACATATGCAACCACACCAGTGAAGACCATTACCAGAACGAGAGTCGGCCATGGCGGCGCCTGGTACATGGCGGTAAGAATGGCTGACAAGTACGCCCCCATGCCGAAAAACGCTGCATGGCCCAATGAGATTTGACCAGCAAAACCGATCAACAGGTTCAACCCCAGGACTACTAAGCCGTTGATGGCGATAATATTGAGCACCAGAAGGTAGTAACTTCCTTGGACCACCAAGGGAAGTAAGGCTACCACCGCAGTCAGGGCGGAAAAGGAAATCCATTTCTTACGAGTCTTTGACATAATAAGAGTCCGTGGTCAGTGGTCCGTAGTGCCTCAAGCATAGTGCATGGAGCATGGGACATAGAGTAGGAAGCCAGGAGTCAGAATCCAGAATCCAGAAGAAAAGGAATCAAAATATAGTTCCTCTCCATTTTTGACATTTTCGCCGCGTCTCCGTCTCACCGTTTCACCGTGTCGTCCTGCAGTGCCTAGTGCCTAATATCCACTGCCTGCTGCCCGCTGATTACTGACGCTATGCGCTTTGCGCTCTGCGCTATGCTTTTTTATACTCGTTTGACTTCTTCCTTCCCAAACAACCCTGTAGGTTTGACAAAGAGAACCAGCAGCAATACGAGGAAAGCAAAGGCATCCTTGTAAGCCGAGGAAACAAAACCGGCCCCAAAGGATTCCAGAATGCCAAGGAGCAAGCCGCCGACGATTGCCCCTCTCATGCTGCCGTACCCACCTAATATTGCAGCGGAAAATCCCTTCAAGGCCAGCATAACCCCAGCGCTGTATGACATTGTGGTAATCGGGGTAATAATGATGCCGGCCACCGCGCCAATGCCGCCACTCAAAACAAAGGAAAGCATTGTCATGCGATGGACGGCAATACCAATGAGAGCCGCCCCCCTGCGGTTTTCAGCTACTGCCCTCATGGCTTTTCCGATCATGGTCTTGCTGAAAAAGAAGCCGAGCAAAACAACCACCAGAAGTGTGATTACCAGAATCCAAAGGGTCTGAGGCAAAATAGCTGCATTGGCCCACACGAGAGGATCATCCCCGGAAAAAGGCGGCAGTGTACGTGGGGTTTTGCCCCAGATGAACATGGCCACTTCCCGCATGGTGATGGATGCACCCACGGTGATCATTACCAGGATGAGAATATTGTTCGAGCGAGCTCTCCGCACAGGCCCAATTTCCATGAGCCAGCCCACCCCCATCACAATCAGGACCGCCAGTGGAAATGCTACAAATATGGGCATTCCCATAACACCAGTGAAGCTGATCATGGCCATTGCCCCGAGCATCACGAACTCGCCTTGCGCGAAGTTCACAATGCCGGTAGCGTTATGGATGATGCCAAAGCCCAAGGCAATAAGAGCATAAATACTGCCGCTGGTAATACCTGAGACCAGAAACTGTGGGAGTTGATTCCAGATCATAAGAGAAAATGCCTAAAGTGAGCTAAGGTGCCTAAAGTGAGCTAAAATGCCTAAAGTGTCTAAAATGCCTAAAGTGAGCTAAAATGCCTAAAATTGAAAGAGTGCTGTGGCACCGACTCTATTGATGGCGTAGCCAAATGACGATAAATGACGGGCGCAGCCCTTATGACAGCGAGGCGCGATAGCGCGGAGCATAATGACTCGGTGACTGCCTGCTGCCCGCTGTCAGCTGCCTGCTCCTCTGTTCCTAGTGCCTAGTATTCACTTCTCCGTGTCTCCGTTTCACCGTGTCGCCGCGTCGGTTCGTTGTTCTCACTCCACTTCGCACAACACTTTATGCGGCTCCTCGCTGACCGCCAGGCTGAGTACCCTCTTCCCTTCCTGAAACATGAGACGTTTACTAACCATATGGGCAATAAAGTTCTGAAGCTTGTCAGAAGAGAAATCAGGAAATTTCCTGCGGATTTCTCTTAAAGTTCGACGTGTTTCGCAAAAGCGGTAAATGTCCCTGGAGGATCCCCGCAACCGAAAGGTCTCCATCTCAGAACCCTCTCCACGACGACGAATGAGGAGAAAATCCCCTCCGTCCCGATAGCTCAGTAAGGGTGCAGGAAAATGCTGCCGGCGCAATGACGCATAGCTCTGCTGCCAACGTTCAATCTCACGAGCTACAGGGCGCCACAATTTCTTTTGTCTGGTTCGATCACCCACGTAGGTCTTGACCATCAAACAGAGAGAGTTCGCCAGGGAATCCGGAAGCAGTCTCTGATAATGTGGGTGATTGGTGATGCGCCGAATGCCATGCTTTTCAGGGTGAAGGGCTACTGGGCTGTTTTGCCCCAACCAGAAGCGCACCTTGCGCAGGGGCTGAAATGGCATGACAAACTTTAAATTGTTGAGGGTCTCAGCCACATCCTCCTCATCACTGCCAGGAAAACCGAGCATAAGGTTGGACAGATGCTTAATACCCAGTTCCTCGCAGTGTTTCATGATTTCGATATTCTGGATAGCCGTGGTCCCTTTGTTGATTTTTCGTAAGAGCCTAGAGCTCAAAGCCTCAATGCCGACTTGTACCTGGGTAACCCCGGTTTGTCGCATGTGGATGAGGTCGGAACGCGATGCCGATGCCCTGAGTTCAGTGAAAATCTCAAAATCACGCTCAACATTTTTGATGCATCTGAAAAGCTCATGGAGCTTGTTGTTGTCGAGGATGTTGTCAACAAAAAAGAACTTGAGGCTTGCGAACCGTGCAGCCATTTCCTCCATCTCACCTGCTACCTGCTGCGGTTCTTTACTCCGGTAGCCCCGCCACTGGAGATTCAGATTGCAGAATTCACAGGCTCTCTCCACCGAGCCTGCTTTGACGCGATGCCACCAGCATCCCCTGGAGGTTTCCAGAGGCAGGCTGGGTATTAAAGAGGCCAGGCGGGGCTGTCGGCTCAATTCATCAAAGTAGTCACGGTATTCCGGTAGCGGGAGATCATTGAGATCCGGCAGTTGTTTGAGTTCTCCCCCTCTGATGTTCCCCTGGGTATCGCGCCATAGTAGTCCAGAAGACTCATCGCCTTCCAGTTGATTGTTTTTGATCCGGTTGATTAACTCCAACAGCGGCAGTTCACCCTCACCGCTTACCACGAAATCGATCTCGGGTAGGTTGGCGAGCAAGGAATAGCCCAACTCACCAGCACAACTGGAACCACCAACCACAATACGGCACCCAGGGTGGCGGGCTCGAATCTGCCTGATCATATACAGTGACGAGGTCAATTGCGACAGGCAGATGGAAAAGCCGATGAGATCGTAGGAGGACCATTCCAGATCGAAATGGTGATCTTGGTGTAAACGATGAATTTCACTGGATATAGTTTTTAGATTCAAAGGGGCCTTTTTGGTTCTGGAAGCATGTTCTGAGTGAACCAGTTCAATGATCTCAGTCCTTTTCTGCGGATTCAACAGGTAAGCGTAAATAGCCTCCGCCGTCCAGGTGCGCTCGGCAATAGTATTATACGCCTGCAATCCTAGGAGATTGCCGACCTGGAGGTAAGGATGATAGCAATCAATCTCTACCTCTGGTGCCTTTTCTTTAAGGAAACTCTTGAGGGTGGCTAATTGTATGGAGGGGCGGTTGGCCAGGGGCCAGGGCATTGAAATGAGAGCCAGCCGGAACGTCCCCACGAGTCAGCTCCGCTTCACTCCACAATGGGAAGATTGGAATACAAGTCTCTTCGGACAGTGGCTGAATGTGTCAAGAGTACAGAGGAAAAGGGGAAAGATATAAACCGAAACGCTCATGGTCTCTTCATCCAGACGAGGGCCAGCTGAGCGGAGGGATCATATTTACAGAAACGCATTTCCGGCGTCTCCTCCATTGACTGTATGATTGAGATAAGTTGATCGAACTCTTTGTTCACCACCACTTGGCACAATCCCAATTCCTCTTCTTCAGTAATCTGCACGAGGTCGCCGGGCAAGACGGATTTTGAAATCATGGTCATTTCATTTTCGAGTAGACTACTGCTGCCGATCCAGTAACTGGCACCACAGTCGCAATTGTAGACATCGTCAAAATCGAAAGGAACAGGGTGTTTTCTGTCACAGAACGGGCAGATGATATTAAGGTGCATAAGAGATCTCCGTCAGCAAGATTGTGAGTTTGGGGATTAAAAAATTGAAAGATTATAACTCATTGTCCTACATTATTAAATCACTAAATTCCAGAGGTTGTTCATTAATGTCCAAGCGAAAATCTGTGATTTCCGCTTGGAGCTGTCAGCATTCAGCGTTCAGCTCAAGTTGTGGTGTTCATATTTTTTCCTGAAAGCTGAAAGCTGATCGCTGATCGCGGAGTCCGAAAACAGTTGTTTTCAAACTACCACTAACCATCAGCTTCTGGCAAAACGCGAACTTCATCTCCAGGCCGGATAGTGCCGCCACGCACGACGCGAGTAAACACTCCCTCCCTGGGCATGACACAGTCTCCCACCTGGTGAAAAATGGCGCAGCGGTCGTGACATTCTTTGCCGATCTGCGTGACTTCCAGCAACGCTTCACTGCCAACGGCCAGCCGGGTTCCCATGGGCAGCTCCCAAATTTCCAGTCCAGAGGTGGTGATATTTTCGGCAAAATCTCCGGGGGAAACCTCAAGTCCTTTTTCCCGAATCTTATCAATGCTTTCCATGGCGAGGAGACTAACCTGCCGGTGCCAGTCCCCGGCGTGGGCATCGCCGTCTAAACCTTCATCTTCAAGAAGCTTGCCTTCAGGTAGGTTGGACTTCTTAATGCCCTTGCGGTTGCTGACCGATACTGCCACAATCCGACCTTCTGAGGGAAAATCTTCTACTTCCATGGCAAGCCCCTGACCTCAATTGGAGGGTTTCACTAACCCGGCATGAAATATCCGGGTTAAGGCAGGGCTGATGCTAACTGAACTGGTTTATGGGGTCAAGCAAGAAAAAGAAAATGAGCTAAAATGCCCAGCCCGACTGTTTTACGAATTTCCGTTGCGAGACCGTGGAGAAGGGTGTACCACCGGGCAACCGCAGGGGGTTGGATCCGAGGCCTACTTGAACAGTACGTCGCAGGGTCCGACACCCGAGGAAGCCCGGATGGACGATCATATCCGCGGTCGGAGTAGGCAATTCGTGAAACAGCCGGGCTAATTAAAAAGGCCGCGAAGCTGGGTAATCATGTGTAATTATGTTATTTATAAAGACCTAAATTGAGAGATACCCACTCTGCATTCTGAATTGCCACATTCCTAAGCTAATACTGCCTTGAGCCTTACGCCCTGCGCCTTGTGCCAGATTGTTTGTTGAGGAGCTATCGAATGAAGGACATGGACGCGATTCTTGACCGCCTTGACGAGAATTATCCTGAGGCCAAAATCAGTTTGGATTTCAGCAACCCTCTAGAACTTCTGGTGGCCACTGTGCTTTCAGCTCAGTGCACAGACGAGAGGGTAAATCAGGTCACCAAGAAGTTATT
>JASFGC010000146.1:0-8357 GCA_050123975.1 Syntrophobacterales bacterium
TGGCGTCAGAAACTTTCTCCAAGGCCCTGGTAGGCGAAGGGAAACCATTGGATACTTGCCATAAACTGGCCGAGCTCGGTCCTGGCGTTGTCGGGGTAACTCTGGGAGCGAGAGGATATGTTGCTCTGGCTGAAGGCAGGATAATAGAACGGCCAGCCTATCCGGTGCATCCGGTGGACACAACGGGTTGTGGAGATGTCTTTCATGCTGGCTTTACGTACGGGCTGGTTCAAGGCTGGGAAGTAAACAAGTGTCTGGATTTTGCAGCCTGGGCTGCGGCGATGGTAAGCCTCAAACTCGGTGGACGAACTTCCATCCCGACCCCTGAACAGATAAAGAAAGAAGGTTGGTGAAATTATATGATTACTATCCGCAGGGCCACACAGAGAGATAGAGAATCGATTTGGAATGTACACATTCGCGCTATTCAGGAAGTGTGCAAGAGCCACTACTCGCAAAAGGAAATAGAAGACTGGTCTGAGGTACTCAAACCTACTCGATATAATGAGCCCATCAAGAGGGGATCTTTTTTTGTTGCAGTTGATGAGAATGTAATTGTTGGCTTCGGTAATCTGAATCAAGAGAGCGGTGAAATCGAGGCCGTTTATGTTGCTCCCGAATATGTAAGGCGAGGAGTTGGGAGAGAGATTTTGCAGGCGTTGGAAAGTGTGGCCAGAGACGTGGGCTTGACAATGTTGCACCTCTCCTCGTCTTTGAATGCGGTTCAATTCTATGAGAATGCCGGATACAGGCGACAAAAACAAGAACGATATCTGTTACCATGCAGCGTTGCCTGCCTCCTTATGGTAAAAGAGCTGGCCTCGGCGACAACCAGATAGATCTTGGTTATCTGAGATTTTAAATCCTGGAGGCTTACTCTTGCATTTATTCAACATCGAAAACCTGGTCCTTGGGGCCAGGTCAGAATACAGTGGCTTTGCCAGTACAGGTGCGAGCTTTTTTGGAGTACTGGAGCACATCGATTGCGGATTTGGGAATGCGGATTGCGGAATTCTCAAGGAGTTTTCGAACTTCGTCTTTGTATTTTCAATCCGAAATCCGAAATCTCCAATCCGAAATGTGATGACTCCAGCAGACTGCCGCAAGAGGGAAAGAGCATGCAAGCCCCCTTAAGGGGCAGTCCAAAGGCGGGTCCTTTGGGTCCGGATTCTTTACTTTCAGGAGAAGACATGCACCGGGAAATCAAAGCATTCCTTGAGACGTGGGAAGGGAAATCTCAACAGATCAGGGATAGTTTTGTACGGCTCAAGGACCATCTCGACG
Organism: Syntrophobacterales bacterium; assembly: GCA_050123975.1. Lineage (GTDB taxonomy): Bacteria > Desulfobacterota > Syntrophobacteria > BM002 > BM002 > BM002. Next base: position 1,285 of record JASFGC010000146.1, read on the forward strand.
CAAAGGATTCCCTTGTCTACACGTTTAAGGCCAGGCCGGGTGTGAGTTATTCCCTACGGGCAAAGCACATGCTCCAGCAAACAAGAGAGCTGTTTGTCATTATGGATGTCATCGACGACGATCCAGACAACAGGTGGCTCTCAGTGTGTTTTTATCCTGACATGATCACCGACCCAGAAGAAAGGGGTAATATCATTCCATTGGGTTTGCTTGGTGAAGACGGCTACTGTTTTGATTATGATGAATGGGACCAAGAGTTTCTTGAGTACCTGGAAAAGAGGCTGGATGAAGCATATAAGAAGGCGTCAAAAGAGACAGCATAATCCTAAGCGCATAACATCGCGAAAGGTAATAGGCCATGGGTAATAGGTTATAGGTGAGATACATCCCATAACCCATTACCTATGACCCATGACCCATAAATCGACGATGTGACGCATTTACGCGGTGCGCATTTCGGCAAACTCTTTGTGCACTTTGTGGTAAAAAACTCCCCGCATGCAAGAGGAGGGAATAACATGAGTGAGATAAAAGTTGAGCGTGAACCCAGTGAGGACCGTTTGAATAAGTTGGGCGTACCCAGTTGGCCAATTTGGACGAAAGAGGTGTCTGAATTCCCCTGGCAATATGATGCCCAGGAGATTTGCTACCTCTTGGAGGGCGATGTGGTGGTAACTCCTGAGGGTGGAGAGCCAGTTGAGATCAAAAAGGGTGACCTGGTGACGTTTCCCAAGGACATGAAGTGCCAGTGGAACATCCGCAAGGATGTCAGGAAGCACTATACGTTCGAATAAGAGGTTGTCAAACTGGTGTTCAGGATGCGGTCATAAGCTGATGGGTTTTTGAAAGTAGTTACTCAAGGATATTGGAGTACTCGAGTATTGGAGTGTTGGCAAAAACGAAAGCCTTCATTTAAATTGAAATGGTCTTTTCATTACTCCATTACTCCACCACTCCATCACTCCAGCAGACTGCCGCAAGTGGGAAAGAGTATGGGAGTCCCCTCAGGGGACAGTGCAAAGCCGGGCCTGCCGCGCCGTAGCCATGGCGAAGGCGGGTCCTTTGGCTCCGGATTCTTTACTATGGATTTTAAGGACCATTTTTCGAAACAAGCGTCTGCATATACCAAGCACAGACCACACTATCCTGCTCCACTGTTTGAATATCTGGCTGAGCAAGTCCTTGACCATCAAATAGCTTGGGATTGTGCCACTGGCAGCGGTCAGGCAGCCCTTGGGTTAGCACATTATTTTGAAAAAGTCATAGCCACTGACGCGAGCGACGAGCAGATCGCCAATGCTGTTGCCCACGACAGGATCACCTATGCTGTGGCTCCGGCAGAAAAAACGGAGATTACCTCCGGCTCGGTGGACCTGATCGCAGTGGCGCAGGCGCTCCACTGGTTCGACTTTGATGGGTTTTATGCAGAAGTCAGAAGAGTTTTAAAAGAAGGAGGAGTGATTGCCGCCTGGTCTTACAGTCTCCTCCGGATATCTTCTGCCATCGATAGAGTGCTTGACCAGTTTTATGCGGATGTGATCGGACCATTTTGGCCCCCGGAACGGAAGCTTGTTGACGACAAGTACCAATCCATTCCATTTCCATTCGAGGAACTCGTTGCCCCGCAATTCAAGATGGAGACTAGATGGAACTTGGATCGTCTTGTTGGTTACCTGGGAACATGGTCTTCTGTACAGAAATTTAAAGACAAGCACAACACTGATCCCATTGAGGTTGTTATAAGAGATTTGAGAAGGGCTTGGGGTTCTTCTGAAGATGAGAAAGAGATACACTGGCCGATACATATGAGAATAGGGAGGGTAAAAGAAGCATAGCGCATAGCGCTAAGCGCAGAGCGTTCAAAGCGGATCAAGAGGTCAAAAATCATCACGCTAACCTCGTGTCTGACCTGAAACTAATACCGCCAATATTTTAGAAGCCACGATTATCTAAGTGACTCAATTATTTTTAACGCTATGCGCCATGCGCTATGCGCTATGCGAAATAGTGTCGACTGATGACGTCTGCGGCGTCGCGGTGCAGAAGAGAGTAGTCAATGAAAAGGACATCGTTGAAACTTGCTATCTTTGACATTGACGGCACCTTGCGCAGGGTTCGGGATCCGTGGATTCACCTCCATCATCATTTGGGAGTGGCCGAGCAGGCGAAAAACTTGCCGGCTCTCTGGCAGAGGGGAGAGATCACCTACGAGCAATGGGCCCAACTCGATGCATCGTTTTGGCGTGGCTCTACTCGAGAAGCGATCGTTACAGCTCTAAAAACGAACCCGTTTCGTGATGGTGCCAGGGAACTAATCGACTGGTTTACCTCACGCGCAATCCCCTGTGTGGGCATTAGTTCTGGGTTGTCCATATTCAATGAAATAACCGCTGCAGAGTTAGGAATCAAAGAAGTCATTAATAATGAGCTGCACTTTGACGGGGATATTTGTAGTGGCGAGATCTCGATCCAAGTCAATGAAGAGAACAAGGGAGAGATCATGGATGAGATACTCGAGCGCTATTCGGTCAGCACTGAGCACGTGGCTGCCTTCGGCGACGGAACGGCGGATATTCCTCTGTTAGAAAAGGCCGGCCTCGGTATCGCCATTTGTCCCTCCAACGACAAGGTGCGCTCTCGTGCGCGACATGTGGTGGGAGATGAACCAATTGATCAAGCTTTGACTTTTGTTGAAAAGCATTTCAGAGTAGCGTGATTGCTTTTTCTTTCACCACAGAGACACAGAGGCCACAGAGGATATTATGTTTTCCCTGGCCGGGAGACGACGGCCAGGGAAAAAAGCCATCGCCTGACGGCGATAGGCTTTTTGCTTCCAAGCTGACCGCCATCTTGGGATCCAACGCCAAGAGTAAATTGCCCAGAGGGCTGAGTTCTTCTGCCCGATCGCCGTCTCCCGATCGGGCAGAAATAAAATTTGCTCTGTGTTCTCTGTGTCTCTGTGGTGAATCAATACTGACAAGATCGCCAAAAAGAAGAACTCTCCTATCTAGCAAAAGGAGGTAAGTTTGAAGACACTCATGAGCCGTGCTCTCGATCTGGTCCAGTCGGCTGGCGCTCAGTATGCAGATATTCGGGTGGTAGAAAATCGTACAGAAAGCATTCAAGTGAAAAACGGAGTTGTCGAGTCGCTAAACTTCTCAGACTCTATGGGCTTTGGCATCCGCGTTCTGGTAAACGGAGCCTGGGGCTTCTCTTCCAGCCGTGAGCTGACAGCAGAGGAAATTGACCGGGTGAGCGAACAAGCCCTGGAAATCGCCCGTGCCTCAGCCCTCGTGCGTGGTGAGGAAGTGGATCTCGGCCCTCCCGTATCCAGTCAAGGTAAATATGTAACTCCGGTGACAATAGATCCTTTCACTATCTCGGTGGAAGATAGGTTAGCTGTGCTCCTGGCTGCTGATGCTGAGATGGCCCGGGTGGATGGTATCCGCGTACGACAGGGTAATCTGGTTCTCATCCGAGAAAAGAAATGGTTTGCCAACACCGAATCCGCTTTTACCGAGCAGACCATCATCGAGACCGGGGGCGGGATTATTGCCACGGCCGTGGGCGATAGTGAGGTGCAGACACGTTCCTATCCCAATTCTTTCGGTCGCCAGCAAGTCACCGGTGGTTGGGAGATGATGCTCCAATGGGATCTGCCCGGCAATGCTGAACGCATCGCCACCGAGGCTGTTGCGCTCCTGACTGCGGATCCCTGTCCAGCTGACACGAGCACCACAGTAATTTTGGCTGGCGACCAGCTTGCCCTTCAAGTCCACGAGTCTTGTGGCCATCCGATTGAGCTCGATCGAGTGTTTGGCAGTGAAGCTGCCTATGCCGGTACATCTTTTCTCACTCAAGAAAAACTGGGCAACTTTCGCTACGGATCTGATCTGGTTAACATCACCGCAGACAGTGTGAGTCCCTATGGTCTCGGTACCTTTGGCTGGGACGATGAGGGAGTGGAAGCCCAATCGGCGCCCATTGTTAAAGAGGGGAATTTCGTCGGCTATCTGATGTCGCGAGAGACCGCCTCAAGACTGGGAAAAGTTTCCAATGGGTGCATGCGGGCCTCGTCCTGGAATAGAATTCCGCTTATTCGTATGACCAACGTTAGCTTGGATCCGGGTGAATGGGAGTTGCAGGACTTGATTGCAGACACAGAGGAAGGCATCTACATGGCGACCAACCGGTCGTGGTCCATAGACGATAAACGCTACAATTTTCAGTTCGGCACTGAAATAGGCTATGAGATCAAGAATGGTAAATTGGGTCGCATGCTTCGCAATTGCACCTACACTGGCATTACGCCCGAGTTTTGGTCCGGTTGTGACGCGATATGCAACGAGAATCACTGGAACATGTGGGGGACGCCCAACTGTGGGAAAGGACAGCCCTCCCAGATTGCTCATACTGGTCACGGTGCAGCACCGGCGCGATTCCGCAATATACGCGTTGGAGTATACAAACAAGAGTAAGCAGTAAGGAGTAGGCAACGGGAAGCTGAGAGTCATTTGGCCACTGAAAGTGGCCGTCATTTCTTCGCGCTCGCTCCGCTCCGCTCAGGCCCGCAAGCGGGTCCCTAGTTTCGCTTCGCTGTCATTAGGTCATTCAATGAGCCACCTAATGACTTAATGACCAAAGGATTAAGCTTGAGGGATTAATAATGCTTGGGAGAGAAAAAGCTGAAGATATATGCAAAGATGTTCTCCTACGTGTCGGGAAAGATGCCGCCGAAGTCATACTTTCCTTCGAGGACCAGAGTCTGACGCGTTTCGCCAACAACTATATCCACCAGAACGTTGCTCAACGTAATGCCACCCTGATGGTTCGTCTCCTTCTGGGCAAAAGGATGGGTTTGGCAACCACGAACCGACTGGATGGACATGGATTGGACATTTTGGTGGAGAGAGCCCGCGCCAATGCGAAGATCAGTCCTGAAGATCCGGATTATCCTGGACTGCCTGAGCGAGCGCAATACGGTGCTGTGGATGCTTTTGACCAAGCAACTGCTGGATATTCACCCCAAGAGCGTGCCAGAGCAGTGGATAAAGCATGTCGTCTGACCAGGGAAAAAAAATTAAACGGCTCGGGGCTTTTCTCCACTGGTACCAATGAGATCGTTGTTGCCAACACGCTTGGGCTGTTCGGTTATCATTCCAGTACAAATGGAGATTTCCAGATTGTGGTGGCGGCAGAAGACGCTTCAGGCCGAGAACAAGGTTCGGGGTGGCGGGTAACAAATATCCCGACAGAATCTTTGGCTCGGGCCGCAATACAAAAAGCTGAAGATGGGACCAATCCACGCCAGATCGATCCGGGCGAATACAGTGTTGTTCTGACACCATATGCAACCGAAGATCTTCTCAACATGCTCAATTACTATGGCATGGGGGCACAAGCTGTATTGGAGGGGCGTTCGTGGATGAATGACCGCATGGGGGAGAAGGCCATGAGCGAGCTGGTTGATATCCGGGATGATGGTTTGGAGCCGCAAGGGGTTCCCGTGCCTTTCGACTTCGAGGGTGTGCCCAAACAAAGGGTAGAGGTAGTTGAGAAAGGTGTGGTGCACGGTCCAGTATACGATCGGATAACAGCCCAGAAAATGGGCACGACCACAACCGGCCACGCCCTGCCGCCAACCATGCGCTCCCTCGGGCCGCTAGCCACCAATCTCTTTATGTCTCCGGGCAAAACCAGCACTGAAGCCATGATCCGTTCCACCGAACGGGGCCTGTACATCAGCCGCTTCTGGTACACTCGTCTGGTCCACCCACGGGACTGCGTGATAACTGGTATGACCCGCGATGGAGTGTTTTTTATTGAAAATGGGGAATTGGCTTATCCGGTAAAAAATCTGCGCTTCACACAGTCATACGTTGAGGCAATGGCAAAGGTGGAGACCGTGGGGAAGGAGACACGTTTGCTCATGAGTGAATTTGGCGGTCAGGTTACACGGATCCCGGCTTTGAAGATCAGTGAGTTTCATTTTACCGGTATGACCGCCTGACGCCTTCTTTTAACCCAAAGCTACTCTCAGCGCTTGTGTCAATTCTACTATGATTCTTGCCATCTGATGATATTGAGCAAACATGTTCATCTGGAGTTGAATTAATTCCTCTTTGCTCAATTTCTCAAGTTCGCTCTTGACGCGCTCGGAATCGAAGTCCTTGGCCGCCAGATTTTCAAAAGTGGTTAAATCCTGCTCAACCATTTCCAGAGTTTGCGCTGGGTCTATCTGATTTTCCATGTTTCCAACCTCATGAATAAGAAAATTAAATTGCGACTATTTACTCTGCTCCGTGTTGTAGCAGCATAAGGGGCATGAGTGAAGATTTACCACAGAGGCACAGAGGACACAGAGGGTGTTGTTTTTTCCCTGGCCGGGAGACGACGGCCAGGGAAAAGAGCCTCCGCCTTCGGCGAAAGCTCTTGAGCCTGGGTCCAACCGTTGACACGAAGCCACCGCTGTACTAGATCGTGCCCGCAGGGCTGCGATCTCTTGCCCGATCGCCGTCTCCCGATCGGGCAAGAATATAGTTCCCTCTGTGCTCTCCGTGTCTCCGTGGTTAGTAAATAAAAGTGCATATCGAAATCTAGTATTCACAGTATGCGGAGCTAAAGGCATGGGCGTATTAGATTTTGATTTCAATAAGTTAATTAAAACAAATCTCCAGCCATTGAATAAAATGCCCCCACCGACCCGGCGCACTTGGGTCGATGGGGGCTAGGGGCACCGGGCGAGGCGATGATGGGCATCATCGAGGTCCCCGCCCGGATTTTTCTTTATCACAAGTGGATAAAACATGTCAAGAATTGATAAACTGCCCCCACTTTACACCCAAAAGCAAATCTCTTACCATATTTTTAAACCGATTATAGTTATTGCACTGCGGGATACCTGTTTCTCCCTCTCCCCTCCCCGCGACAAGACCTGTCGACGAGCTCAAGTCGTGTCGCTCAAGTCGTGTCGCTCAGGTCGAGTCGCTCGGGATCTGCGACAAGGGGAGAGGAGATTATTTGCGGCATTTGTTGATAGCTGTTTTGTGAGTTAAATAAAGAGGGCAATGACG